>JAQTYS010000013.1 GCA_028688175.1 Methanothrix sp.
TTCTAGAAAACATAGTAATAAATAACTGTATTTGATAATAGTTTAGATTATAGTATCATAAATTAATGCATGCCACAAATTCTTTATACGAAATCAAATAAATCGTAGCCAAAAGTGTAGGAGCTTTATGAGACACAGTTTGTATAAGCTAACCTTTGTGCTGCTTCTTTCCATACTGATTTTAGGCACTGCATGCCAGGGTGGGGAGGATTCCAGCGGGACGGTTCTAAAGATCGGCACTCCCAATGTAGTTAAATCAGCCAGCATTCAGGGAGATACTAACATGGGCGTCTTGGCCCATCTTTCCAATCCAACTCTTATGAAGATGACAGAGGAGGGAACGATCGCAGGCCTGACGGCTAAAAGCTATGAGGTATCGGAAGATGGAACGGTCTGGAAGTTTGTCATCAACGACGATCTGTACTGGAGTGACGGCCAAAAGCTGACGCCTGATGATGTGCGGTTCACCTTCAGCTATCTGAGGGATAACCTTCCGTCTGCTGGCTGGATGAAGAGCACCATTGAGAACATCTCCGTGGATGGCAGTGCGGTGGTCTTCAAGCTGAATAAGCCCTACTCTCGGCTCAACCTGGAGTTTGCCACCTATCCTATCCTGGCCAGGCATATCTGGGAGAAGGTGGATAAGCCCATGGAATACACCAATGAAGGAGAGAATGTGGGCTATGGTCCCTTCTACATCGCCAAGACAGACCTTGGCGCCGGAGTTATCTACTTCCAGAAGAATCCCTATTGGAAGGGAGCATCCCCCAAATTCGATTCCCTGGAGATTCACACCTATAGCAATATGGACGTCCTTTCCCTGGCCCTGGAGAAGGGTGACGAGGATGCTTATTACAAGTATGCAGGAACCTATCCCTATGCCAGCATGCAAAAGCTTAAAGATACCGGCAACTTTGATTTTGTAGAGAAGGACAATATCGGCCTCATCTTTCTGGGCATGAATTTGCAAAAGGAGCCCCTGTCCGACATCAATTTCAGAAAGGCCATCTCTTACGCCATAAACTACAGCGAGATATTGAAGCTGGATGCATTGGGATACGGCCAGGTTCCAAATGCCGGTTTTGTGCCTCCCAGTATGATGAACTATAAAGAGACGGCAAAGCTGGAGCACAACCTCACGGTGGCGAAGAAGATTCTTGCAGATGCCGGATACAAAGACACCAATGCAAACGGCATCGTTGAGGGCAAGGACGGCAAAGACATAAAACTTGCCTTCCTCACAAGAACCGACTATCAGCGAACGGCAGAACTCATGGCGGAATACCTGAAGCTTCTCGGAATCGACAGCGAAATGAAGAGTGTAGATTCGAGCACCTGGATCAAGCAGAAGGACGCAGGCGAGTATGATCTGACCATTACAAGGTCCACTCCATGGGGGATGCTCATGCATGCCAACTGGGGCACAGGCTACTTCGACTCTCGCAGGACAGGTGAAGGTGTTTTGCATGTGCTTGATGATCCTGTCTTCCTCAAGCTGTGCGATGACATTCTCGCTTCCACCAGCGAAGATCAGCTGCAGGATTATGCCTACGAGCTGCAGGATTACTATGCAGAAAATCTGCCGGCCATTGCCCTTTACTGGAGCAAAGTAGAGACACCCTACAACCGAGCCTGGCAGGGCTGGTACTCCGATCCACTCTACGGCATATTCAATGTAGACAATTTCCTCTCCGTGGAGAAGAGCAAATGAGCTGCTGGACGGATCAATGGAAGGATTTCGTCACAAGAACCAGCTATCTGCAAACCCTCGCTGAGGAGAAGATCTCCAACGACCAATTTTGGAGGAGCTACGGGATCTATGATCAGGCTCTCATGTACTCGGGATACCCGGGAGAGATCCTTGCCAAGATCTCCTCTATTATTTCTCCAGGCGCTACATTGCTGGACATTGGAGCTGGAACGGGGGCCTTTGCCATCCCTCTTTCCAGGAAGACTTCCCGGACAATAGCCATTGATCCATCGGAATATCAATTGCAGATCATGTCTCTGAAAGCCCGGCAAGAGGGCTTGACTAATATCGTCACCATTAAAAAAGAGTGGAAAGATGTGCTGCTCTCTGAGATTATGGCAGCGGGCGTTTCAGATGTCGATATTTCCAGAGAGCATGTACCCCAATCTGATAATTATGCCGTTGATTATTCCTTGGCGGCCTACAGTCTCTTTGATGAGGATATTGAACATTTCCTTATCAAGATGATTGATGCTGCTAAAAAAGGAGTATTTATCGTCTTTAGAGCGAATGGCATCGATTCTCTAAGTGAATTTGCCTACGGACCAAAGCCTTATGCAGATCACACCTGCCTTTATCACATACTAAGCGATTTGGGTTATCAGTTCGATGTAATGCTATTTCCGCGAAATTATTCTCTTCCCATGGACCTCGTGTTCCAACAGTATCGTTTCAGCAAAAAGAGTCATGTGGAGCTGCTCGGTCATCTGAGCCAGGAAGGCAGGCTGGAAGAGAAAGAAGACGGGATATGGGCATCTTTCCAGACTACAGACGCTCTGCTCTACCTGATTCACTAAACGGGAGTCAAAAAATCCATGTCTCTGGCGGCAAAGAAGGTGAGCAGATACATTCTCGCAATTATCATCATATTTTCTTTGAACTTTGTCATCCCCCGGGCCATGCCCGGCGATCCGCTCACCAATCTCCTGGGAGAGGATGTCATATTGACGGACAGCTCTGTGACTACGCTTCGCAGTGAGATGGGCCTGGACAGATCCTTGTCCCAGCAATATCTCGATTATTGGCGAAGCATCCTACAACTGGACCTGGGATATTCATTCCACCGGCATTCGCCTGTTTCTAAGATCATATTCACCCGCATGAAGTGGACGCTGCTCCTGGCTTTGCCTTCTCTTCTCTTGGGCGGTGTGCTGGGCAGTGTCCTGGGAGCACTCGCCGGCTGGAGGTGCGAGAATCAAAGCCAAAAGATGAAGACCGCTTTTTTCCTGGGCGTATATTGCACCCCTCCCTACTTCCTTTGCTTGCTGGCTCTCTATCTGTTCTCCTTCAAGTTTGCCCTCTTTCCCTTGAAGGGATTCTATGATACGGGATCGGCAATAGATATTGCTCACCATCTCTTTCTGCCTATCCTGGTGATGACCCTCTTTTCGTTATCCAGAAACTACATGATAATGCGGGGAAGCATACTCCAGGAAAAGAGCAGCCTCTATGCGACCTATGCCAGGGCTAAAGGACTATATGATGCTGAGATATTATTCAGACATGTCTTCAAGAACGCCCTTCTTCCTATCATCACTCTCCTGGCCATGGATTTCGGTTTTATCCTAAGCGGGGCGCTATTCGTCGAGATCGTCTTCTCCATGGACGGCATGGGCAACCTCATCTATGATGCTCTCCTCTCCCGAGACTATCCGGTTTTGCAGGGATCTTTTCTGATTATCACCCTCATGGTGGTTTCGGCTAACCTGCTGGCAGATATTCTCTACAGCCGGCTCGACCCGCGAGTGAGGTGGCACTGATGATGCAAAAGTTCAGCCGCCTGGGACTATTTTTATTTTTATCCTTCGTGCTAATGGCTATATTTTCCGCCCAGTTGTCTCCCTATGATCCCTGGATGAGGTTTGAGCCCTACCTTCATCCAGGCCAAGAGCATCTGCTCGGCACAAACGACATGGGACACGACATACTCTCCGAACTTATCTATGGATCAAGGGTCTCACTCATTGTGGGCTTTGGGGCAGCCCTCATGGCCACCTTCATCGGCACAATCATGGGGCTTTTGGCCGGATATTTCAGGGGCACGACTGATGAGGTTCTCATGGGGATAACGGATATCTTTCTCATGATCCCCCAGATCCCACTGATAATCGTAATTGCCGCGTTTTTGAGGCCCAGCTTCTGGTTGGTTGCTCTTCTCATGGGATCTTTGTGGTGGACCTCCACCGCCAGAGTGGTTCGCAGCAAAGCCTTGCAGGTTCGAGAGACAGGCTTTGTGCAGGCTTCAAGAGCCTTAGGCTTTTCAGATCGGCATATCATCTTCACAGACGTGCTGCCCAACATTTTCCATGTGATTATGCCCAAATTTCTGCTATCCATTGCCTCGGCCATGATAGCTGAAGCCTCCATATCGTTCTTGGGTTTGGGCGATCCCACCATGAAGAGTTGGGGGATGATGATCAACTTCGCCTTCACTCGTGGGGGCTTCATTAATGGTTACTGGTGGTGGTACCTGACACCTGGACTATTCATTACTCTCTTCGTTCTTTGCGTAGTTCTCATGGGCTTCACCTGGGAAGAGCAGGAGCAAGCAACCTTGAGGTTAGAATGAATTCACTCCTGAGTGATGCAGGCTCTCTTTTGCGAATTGAGGGGCTGTCTGTTAGCTTCGAGACAGATGTTGGCCGGGTTAAGGCAGCCGAGAACGTATGCTTTGAGCTGTACAGGGATGAGACTCTGGCGCTCGTGGGCGAAACTGGTTGCGGCAAATCGGTGGTTGCCAGCAGCATAATGCAGCTTTTGCCGCATAATGCCTGTGTGCAGGGCAGTGCCGTCTATGCCGGCAGGGATCTTCTGGGCCTGGGGGAGAAGGAGATGGCAGGTATACGAGGCAGCGAGATTGCTATTGTATTTCAAAATCCGTCTTTATCTTTAAATCCCATTATGCGGGTGGGTGAGCAGATTGCAGAAATGCTGCGCCTTCGCAGAGGCTTCTCGCATATCCCGTCCTTGCAGCTGGCTGAAGATATGCTCTGCCGCCTGGGTCTGAGGGGGTGGGATAATATGAAGATGTATCCCTTTCAGTTCTCCGGCGGCATGAATCAGAGGGTGATGATCGCCACTACTATGATTCTCTCGCCTAAGATCATAATAGCAGACGAGCCCAGCAAAGGATTGGATGAAGCACTGGCTGGGGAGGTAATGGCAGAGATGGTGAAGATCAAGCATCAAATGGGATCTTCACTTCTGCTCATCACCCATGATCTCATGCTCGCCAGAGAGATCTCTGATAGGATGGCGGTGATGTACTGCGGTGAGATTATGGAGATAGGCAAAAGCCAGGACGTCTTTCATAGGCCGCTTCATCCCTATACCATTGCTCTCTTAAGCTGTCTTCCCGAGAGAGGCTTCAAAGCCATACCGGGAAGCTCGCCCTCCATGATAAATCCGCCTGTGGGATGCAAGTTCTATCCCCGTTGTCCCAATCGTCAGGAGAAGTGCAAAAGAAAGCCGAATATGAGGCAAGTAGGCACAGGCCGGGAGGTGAGATGCTGGCTGTACTGAAGGCGGAAGATCTGGGCCGGATCTACGAGTCGGGACTGATCTTCAAGAAGCGGCATGTTGCTTTGCAAGGCATATCGCTGGAAATAGAGGCAGGCAAAACTCTGGGATTGATGGGCGTATCCGGATCGGGCAAGACCACTTTGGGCAAGATCCTGGCAGGTCTGGAGAGGCCATCCAGGGGAAGGGTTCTCTTCGCGGGAAAGGACCTTTGGTCCATGAGCGGCAGGGAGTATGCTGTTTTCAGAAGAGCAGTGCAGATGGTCTTTCAGGATCCGGAGGGTTCTTTGAATCCCAAAAAGAGCATTGAACGATCGATTCATGAGGTTTTAGGTCTCCTTAAAATTCCCCGCAGAGAATGGCAGGATAAGACCGAGGAGATGCTGGATATGGTAGGCTTGTCTGAAGAGTTACTCTGCCGTTATCCTGCTCATATCTCTGGCGGACAATGTCAGAGAGTAGCTTTAGGTCGAGTATTGCTCCTCCGTCCTCAGGTAATAATCCTGGACGAGCCCACCTCTGCTCTGGATATCTCGGTACAGGCTCAGATCCTGAATCTCCTCAAGGATCTGCAAAGAGATCTGGGTCTTGCCTATCTGCTTATCTCTCATCAGCCTGAGGTGATCAGTTTCATGGCTCATGAAACGATCATCCTTGACGGAGGAAGACCTCTTAAGGAAAGATCGGCGATATAGTTAGGCAATGCTAAGTAATATGCCCCTAAAATATAATATAGTGCATGAGTTTGATCATAATAAAATATCGAGTACATTATATGCACACATAATTTTGGCATAAGAATTTTCTAGAATTGTTACTTGGTGTGACCAAAGATAGCTATTTATAATCGGATGGCATTTTGATCAATGGTGAAACTATGCACATTCCTGATGGCTATCTAGGGCCATACACCTATATCGCATTGTGGATCATAATGATCCCCATCTGGTACTATGCGGGAAGAAAGCTCAGTTCTGAGCTGAAGTCCAGGCAGGTTCCCCTGCTGGCGCTGGCAGCAGCGTTCTCTTTTGTTATTATGATGTTTAATGTCCCAATTCCCGGAGGCAGCACCGGTCATGCCGTAGGCGCTGCAATAATCGGCATCGTTCTGGGACCGTGGGCGGCAGTGATTGCCATATCCGTTGCCCTCGTGCTACAGGCACTGATGTTCGGCGATGGTGGTATCACCGCTATCGCAGCGAATTGCTTTAATATGGCGGTAGTTATGCCCTTTGTGGCTTATTATGCTTACAAGTTCATTAGCGGTGGCACAGAGATTACTTCATCGAGAAGAGTCATTGCCGCGGCCATCGCCGGCTATATCTCACTCGTGATAGCATCTGCCTTTACTGGTTTTGAATTCGGCATACAGCCAATATTGCATCACACCGCCGAAGGAGTACCACTCTACATGCCCTATCCGCTATCCGTGACGGTTCCTGCCATGGTACTGGAGCATGTTTTCGGATTCGGCATCCTCGAAGCACTCATTACGGCACTGATCTTTGCTTACATCCAGAGAACGGATACCACTCTGCTCTATGGAGAGAAATCTGCAGCGCAGAAGAAGAAAAAGAAGAATGCAAGCACAGCGTGAGGTAAGACCCATGGATAAGATAATAAAAAACTTTGCTATCGGCTTGGCTTTGCTGATTATTCTGGCACCGTTGGGGCTTTTGGCAGTCGGAGAGACCTTTGGCGAGTGGGGACCGGAAGAGGTTAAGGAGAAGCTCGGCTTTGTGCCGCCTGGTTTGGAGCAGCTTTCATCGCTTTGGAGCGCACCCATGTCAGATTATTCCCTGCCCGGCATTGGAGATTCGATGACTGCAGCATCAGCAGCTTATATCCTGTCTGCAGTGCTCGGCGTTGTTATCTGCGGTGGTCTGCTTTACTTCGTGGGCAAGAGGATTGCCAAAGACTAGCGCCTTTTTCATATTTTTTAAGTTTCTTGGGAAAATGGGAATGAAACTTATTAGAACCTGTAATTATTATGTGGATCTTTAGGATTTGGAGCAGAAATATATGATCCCGGAATGGATGAAAGAAGTGGATGCTGGCCAGTGCTCGTGTTCTGCTGTATATCACGGCAAGAAAGGCTTTGTAGGGAAGACAATAGATGGAATCTTCAGCTTTTTGCAGGAAGCCTTTGTCTCGGAGACTTATGCCAAGCGAGACGGTTTGCTACAGACCCTGGACCCCAGGGCCAAGCTGATCTCTATTCTTGCGGTCATATTTGCCACCAGCATGGTAGGTGACCTTCATCTATTGGTCATTGTCTACCTGGCGACATTGCTTTTCGCCTATCTCAGCAAGGTCGATGTGCTATTCTTCATCAAGCGCGTCTGGCTCTTTATTCCCATCTTTGCGGGCATAATCGCCCTGCCCATGGTCTTCAACATTTTCTTCCCCGGGGATCCTCTTATTCAGCTGGCATACCTCGGGCCAGGAGCTTCTCTCGGACCTTTTTCTCTGCCGGAGAGCATTTTCATCACCAAGCAGGGAGTCAACATGGCAATCATATTTACCATGCGTGTAGCGACCTGCGTCTCATCCGTAGTCCTGCTTTTTATCACTACGCCACAGCAGGTGCTCTTCAAATCCCTGCGCTCTGTGGGTGTTCCCAAGATCTATGTTCTTACCCTGGAGATGGCCTATAGATACATCTTCCTGCTCATGGACATGGTACGCGAGATGTATACTGCCAAGAAAGCCAGGACAATTAAGTCTCGAAGCATGTTCGAGGAGCAGAAATGGGTTGGCGGACGCATGGGCTATACGCTGATAAGATCTATAGACATGAGCGAAAAGGTGCATATGGCCATGATGTCTCGCGGCTTTAATGGTGATGTCAAGGTTCTGCAGCAGTTTCATATGCTGCATCGGGATTACTTCGCAGTTGCTGCGGCCCTATCGCTGAGCGTATTGCTGGTGTTGATAGCTCAGGATTTCATTGGGGTGTAAGAATATGGATACCATCTTCGACTTAAGAAACATCTCATATTCATACGTGGGAAAGATAAATGCGCTGAAAGATATCAGCTTAAAGATAAACCGTGGTGAACAGGTATCAATAATTGGCACAAACGGCAGCGGCAAATCAACTTTATTGGCCATCCTCAATGGATTGATCTATCCTACATCTGGTGAGTTCTATGCCTTTGACAATCAAATAACTGAGGATGTTTTTGATGCCATCACGGATAATGAGTTCCGGTCCTATTTCCGCACGAAGGTGGGTTTCGTCTTTCAGAACTCAGATGTCCAGCTCTTCTCGCCTACGGTCTACGAGGAGATCGCCTTTGGGCCCTTACAGCTTGATGTCCCGCCAAAAGAGGTTAAACGCAGAGTTGAGGACGTTTTGGAGATAATGGGAATCACAAAGCTGCGGGATCGATCGCCTCATACCCTGAGCGGTGGGGAGAAAAAGAAAGTATGCATAGCTACCGTGCTGGTCAACAATCCGGAAGTCCTTCTATTAGATGAACCAACGGCCGGATTGGACCCCAGGACGCAGTTGTGGCTGGTTGAACTCTTGCAGGAGCTGGGAAGATCGGGGAAGACCGTTATCACTGCCACACACGACCTGGAAACCATTGAGCAGATCAGCAAGAGGGCTGTAGTCATGGGTGAAGATCACGGTGTTAAAATCGATGGAGATACAGTCAAAGTATTAGATGACATGGCACTCCTCCTCAGTGTCAACCTCATTCACGAGCATATGCATATTCACGGAAAGGCGGTTCATGAGCATCTCCATGCCCATGGAAAAGAGCACGCTCACCAACATATGAATTGAAGCGTAAGTGTTCGTGAGTCCGATTGGTGCTGGAATGCCGGACTGGGCCAATCGGAATAACAATTTCTGAATTAGTATTACGTTAGGTTATTTTATCTAGAAAAGTATTTAGATCATAACAGTAGTTGATTACTATGTAGTCAGGAGGGCAACTGAGTTCCCAATAGATTGACTATCAAGATAAGGTGGTATAAATGACAGAGAAGCATGAACACGAACACAAGCCGGAAAAAATGCATGAACATGAACACGAACACGAGATCAAACATGAGCACGAGCATAAGCATGAGGATAAAGCCCACGCACATGAACATGTTCACGAAATAAAGCATAAACATGAGCATGGGGAGGAAGAAGCGCATAAAAAGAAGGATTGAAAGAATATCAAAGGATAAAGGGTGGTGAATTCTGATGAATCATGTTGACAGATCATTTTCATTTACGAGGATTGATAGAAGTGATGAGCTGATGGACGCGATGTTCAACCACAAATGGCCTCTTTGCTGCAGCTTTTATCACGAGAAACTGCTCTACCTGAGTGATGGTGAGAGTGAGGATATGCCGGAATACGCTGTCGTGGCTATTGATAAAACGGATGGGCGCTTTTGCGTTCATGGCCGCGAGGTGGGTAGGATCAAGCCCGCCAGCATGCAGTTCGCAGAGATGCCAAAGTTCATCCAGGAGATGAAAGCGAGCATATGTAATTCCGGCAATCCAGTCCAGTTCGTGGCAGAGCCAAAATGGCATCATTGCTGCCAGCTTTGCAGCTTGGATGATTAGCGAAATGCATTCGCCTGCCGTTTTATATTTTTGGCTTAACTATGGTCTTGAATTGCTACTTAAATCCAGGAGTAAGCAATTCTGATGCATTTTCATCTATATCCTGATTTGTCTCCCCTAGAGCAAAACGGCTTTATGCAACATGGCATCAACTTTGAAGAAAATTGAGCACTCTGTGAATGACATGCGCGAGGAAATCTCGCCACCAAAACACTATGCTGTAGGTTGTCTAATGGATCAACACGTTATTTTGTCCAACAGCATCATTCTCCCTAAAATCCTTATAACGCATTAAACATATTAACTATCCGTCCTAATAATATCATTTCCATAAGCAAGACTTATCCTAATAACATATTTAAAACAGAAGATTTATGCATAATCGCAAAAATGGTGCTACAAATTGTGGCCATTATCCTTTACAAAAGTTCAATCAATACTTGAAAAAAGCCTCACAAAGCATTAAATACTTGATATAAGTAATTAGGATCTATTAAAAATGAAATGGAGGTGAATCAAAATGTGTTGCCATAATGATAATAAGCACGAACACGCACACGCTCACGATGGTAAAGAGCACGTCCATGAGCATATCCATGATGGAGATCACAAGCACGGACACAAGTGCTGCCATTAATTCCAATAGAGAACGCTGGCAATTAGTCCTTGAGCAAGCTACAAGGATTCAATGCCAGTAATTTTCGTGCTATTTTAACCATTTGGCAAGCGTTTTTGCCAGCTCTCTTTTCTGAAAAGGTTTAGCAATGAAATCGCTCATTCCTACCTGAATACACTTCTCCCGGTCGCCTCGCATGGTAGCCGCAGTCATGGCAATTATGGGAATGCGTGGATTGAGTGCTTTCGATCCTTTTTGACGAATGACTCGTGCGGCCTCGAAACCGTCCATCTCAGGCATTTGGCAGTCCATCAGCACCAGATCGTAGGGAATGATCTGCAGTGCGTGGATGGCTTCCTTGCCATTGGCCACCACATCCGCTCGAAGGCCTATCTTCTTGAGCATGCATTGTGCTACTTTCTGATTAACAGGATTGTCCTCTGCCACCAAGATGCGTATCTTGTTTGCATTTTTCAAATAAAGCTGGCTTTTGCTCAATGATCCCATAGCGCCATTCTCATCAAATTTATCAGACATTTCATCGGCAGATCCATACCCATCGGGCAGCTTCTCAAGCACCGCTGTGAACCAGAACGTAGACCCTTTTCCTTCTTTGCTTTCCAAGCCGATCTTGCCGCCCATCAATTCGGCCAGATTTTTGGAGATGGCCAATCCCAGGCCTGTTCCGCCATATTGGCGCGTGGTCGAGCTATCCACCTGAGTAAAAGGTGAGAAGAGAATATTCTGTCGGCTTTCCGGGATGCCGATGCCGGTATCGCTGACAGAAAAGCGAATTGTGGCGTTTTTACGCTCTTCACGCTCCAGGCTGACGTGGATCGTTATCTCACCCTTCTCAGTAAACTTGACGGCATTGCCTGCCAGGTTGACTAGAATCTGGCGCAGCCTTCCCGGATCGCCTCTCAGCCGAGACGGCACGGCGGACTCCACTAAACAGGCCAGCTCCAGCCCTTTCTCATGAGCACCAAGAGCCATTAGATCTACTACGTCTTTCAGCATGCAGGCCAGATCGAAGTCCAGCGTTTCCAGCTCCAGTTTGCGGGCTTCAATTTTGGAGAAATCCAGTATGTCGTTGATGAGAGAGAGAAGCATCTCTCCACTGATTCGAGCAATCGCTGCATATTCATGCTGCTCAGCATTCAAATCCATATCCAGAAGCATTCCTGTCATGCCAATGACACCGTTTAAAGGGGTGCGAATCTCGTGACTCATATTGGCCAGAAATTCGGATTTGGCAGCATTGGCCTGCTCTGCGTTTGCAGCCATCTTCTTGGCATGCTCTGTGGCAATTTCCAGTTGCAGATTGGTTTTTTTCAGCTCTTCCTCGAACAGCTTATGTCTGGTGATGTCATTGAGAATTACCACCTTGCCGCTGAACTTCTCACTGACATCAAGCATCTGCTCGATCTTGACCTGGAATTGAAGGAGGACCTTGCTGGTTAGTGCCTGCTTCTCGAAGATGACTTGCATCTGGCCGCTGGCATCCAACGCTGCTAACTCATCGGCAATGAATGGAAAGGACTCTCTGGTCTTATGTTTGTCGTAGTACGTGGCTCCTGGAATGCTGATGCTAAAGAAAATCTCCGAAGCAGCGTGATTCAGATTCTCAATGCGATTCTCCTGGTCAAGTAGAAAAACAGGGTCTGTGATGCTCTCGAAGATGGTTAAGTACTTGTTTTTCTCATTTGTCATGCAGCGATTAGCAGATTGCAGCTCCGATAGCATCCGATTATCGGTAAGACGGTTCCACTGTGTGCAAAAGCCCAGCTCCATGTGATCAAAGAATCGATCGATATGCAGTAGATATAGCCGCTCATCCTCGATCCCAAAGCCAGCTTGCATAACGAGGTCTTTGTAGCTCTGCTGGTAATACTTCATCAGACCTAAGAACATGCCAAAGCTTACACCCCGTTCGCGATGTCTTTGGGCCTCGATGATGCCAAAAGAAGCAATTGGATCCTTTGTATAATCCTCCTCTGGCAGAAGCTTTGGCACGCCGGATTGATGCGCCAGAGCCACCAGAAAAGATTGAGATATGCCTGCTATGGAGATTCTCCAGGCTTCGGCCAATGTCGAGGTATATCTGGTGTAGCCTTGCTTCTTTGCGTAAGCGAGAACCTGTTGCATCAGCCAATCCTCATGATTTGCCACAAGTTCTGCTAACCTGGTCATCATAGCCGGTAACAACCCTCCTGTAAAATCCATTTGATTCAAATCAATTTATTGTCCCTCGCCTGCGCGAGCCCACGCATCTCGTATGCTTCCTTTAGAGTTTGGGCAATTCACTCACCACATTGGGCTCCAGGTAATGCATCTTTTGCAGATCCTCATCGCTCATGCCCGGGAATATTTCCAGTTCTCCTCTACTAACGGCTTTTTGCTTCTCTTCCACTAGCCTTCTTGTATCGGGAGGAACCAGGTCGCTAAAGGGCGCCAATTCCACTGCGCCTTCCGCCAGACCGTACCACCAATCCTGTTCGGGATGATCCGCAAAGGTCCCGTTATGCACGTCTTCCACTATATCGGTCATTATCGGTTCCCAGTTCCAGACAGCACCTGTAAGAAACACATGCGGGAAGAAACGGGCCGTGTTAGATCCGCAGGATAAAAAGTAAGTGCCGGTCTCCTCCGCAGCCTCGCCGGTGGCGTCGGAATCGGAACCATGGGTTATGACATCGCACCCTTCCTCAATTAGTCCAAGAGCCAGTTGTTTTTCTTTCGGTGGATCGTACCAACTGCCCACCCACGACACATGCAGCCTGGCCTGGGGGTTGACGCCGGCCATTCCCCTGGCAAAAGCGTTGATGGCCATCACCACCTGCGGATCGGCAATGGGCTCAACCGCGGCGATTTTATTGGTCTTGGTCATGCTACCGGCCACTATTCCCGTTAGATACGCCGCTTGATAAAATCTTTCGTAATATGTTCCAACATTGGGGGCCAATTTCTTTTGACCTCCGCACCACATAAATGTTACATTAGGATATTTTGGGGCTACCTCTTGGATAGCTTCTCCAAAGCTACCACTATGACAGAATATCAGCTCGCATCCATTTTCAGCATATTCTCTCATTATCCGGATGGCATCCGGCCCAGAGGCGCTCTCTCTCTCAAAGAGGCTTACATAGGGCAGCTTCTTGGCCATTTTAGTTGCACCCGCATGGCCCTCGAAGGTCCAGCCGTGATCGCCAACAGGACCATAATCGAGCAATGCCACCTTTAGCTCGGAAGTTGTTGCGGATTTGTTGAGTTCATTGGCGCCGCCAACTACTGCAAGACCAAATAAAAGCAGTGCAAAAATAATTAATGTCCGTGTTATGACCGTGTATTTCATCAAACCCACTCCCGTACTACCTTCTGAATTTATACAAACTAAAGGATGGCATATGGCTCCCATTTAAAAGTATCATTATCTCTCGTCAGATGGGCTATAGTAAAAGGCACATCCTCCAGATCTCCGGCACCATTGAGCTTCATCCAGCCATATTCGCCCCTATATCTCCTGGCAACTATGGGAAATGCCTGTTTGAATACCTCTGCGTCATCTGATCCCGCTAACAGATAGGTATAGGTTATAAGCCAGAGCGCATCATAATCATTGGCCGCAAATGGGCTGGCCTCGCGACCGGTTTCATCATAGACCGCTTTCTTGATCTGCTCATATTTGGGTCCACCCATTCCCCCAAATACCGGAGAGAGGAAATGGGTTGCATCCGCGAACTGCGCCGCTGTCTGATTCTGGCTTATGGCCACCGCCGAAAGATCGTTGCCGTACCATCGAACAGAGGAAAGCACCGGGTCGCCAGCTGCTTGGGATAGGATAGTAACGATTTCATCGAACGCGGATACATAGACTGCCACATAGCTAGCGCCATTGCCTTTAACCGCCCTTCTAACCTCAGAACGCAAGAGGTTCAAATCACTCGAGAAGTTGGTGGTCTGCGGATCGTAGCGCACGCCGTCCAGCATTATTCCCTCACCCAGCTCAAACTCACTCTTGGTGGAGCTCAGCATGCCATCCGCCCACAGATCTCGTCTGGCCAGGGGTACTAGTACTCTTATGCCATCGTTTTGTATCATGACCGCTAGCAGATGGGCCAAAGTGGCATCATCCGGAGCCAGCCGAAAGATCGTATCATTTTCAATCGCAAGAGCAGGCGCTGTACTGGCGCCGCTAATGAGGACAATTCCGTCTCTATTGGCATATTCCCGCACATCGGCAAGAGATTGGCTCTCTTCCGGCCCCACTATAATTCTGATTCCCTTCGCTTGCAGCTCTTTTAGGGCTATTTGAGTCGATTCAGAGTTGGTGTTTGTATCTGCCACCACCACTGTAACTCGAAACGGTCTCCCCAGGTCTGAGAATAGTCTGTTGATATCCTTCTCAGCTATTTTCAGGGCCATCTGAGCAGATATTCCATGGTTATCACTATCCCCATGAAGAGAAAGAAGGGCTCCTACATTTAGGACTGTTTCTGAATTATCAAGCGAGGTTGAAATGCATTGCGCAGTGCTAATGCAAGCAAGCAATGAAGCAAAAATCAGAACATCAGATCTGCTCATCATATGCCTTTTTCATATTATTGGGATTTATCTTTTGCGGACTGATGCAAAAAGATTTGAACTAAGAGATCCAACAGTTACAATTAACACAAGGATAAGATGGCAGCGGGGGCTATGTCTGTTCCGTTTCGAAAATTGAGCATGTTTGTGCTTGCCATTGCAATACTTCTTTCCTCCTCCTATGCCAATGAGGAGAATGATCTGTGGCTGCTCATTTCCAGTTACGAGGACTTTGGAATCACTCCCAATGACCTGGCTACATTTCTAACCGCTCACGGTTACAATGCCAAGCCCATCAAGTCCTATGTGACGGTAAAATTCTCAGGAGGCAAAGAGGTTTACCTAACCCCTAACGGCGCTTCCCCCAGGTTGGCAGATTTGTGGATGACAGCACCGGAAAAGCCCACCGGACCCGTCAGAGTCGGTTTCGATGAGACCATAAAGAAGAATGTGACCTATGCATTGTCATCAAATCCCGAGTTTGTAAAGAGCATCAGCAGGTCTATCCTCTTCCCCTTGATGCCCCTAGGTATGTGCTATGAGGGATCAAAACAAATGGGGATAATCTTCACCGGTCTGGGACATAATATAACATACATGTTCAATCCTGATAATACGGGTCATGAATGGGTTTTAGTTGAGGATGACAGCACGAACACCTGGCTGGCTGTTGATAGCTATTATGGCGTTATGACTACCAGCGATTATTATACGGCACAATACAGCTTTGATCAATTTGATCTGTTGGATCTGGTAAATCCTCAGTGGAGAATAGGTTGAGATAATGAAATTGATAGGTGATTCTCAAATGAGTGGTAAATTGTTCCGTTTCGTAATGGGCATATGCACATTGGTAACCCTTTGTCTGTTTTGGGTGGGCGGCTCCTTTGCCGTCCCGGCTGATGAGATCCATGATAACGCCAACCTCAGGCAGATGGATCTGACAGGGATCAATCTTAGCGAGGCTCATCTGAACCAATCCGATCTATCCTATGCCAGACTGCGCCAGAACGACATATCTCATGCCGCTCTCCGGTCTGCCTGGCTAATCGGCTCGGATCTGAGCTATACAAACCTGGTGGGCACGGACCTCACCGGCGCCGACCTCTCCGGCTGCAATCTCACCGGGGCCGATCCGAGAGGTGCGACCTTCGAGGGTGCAAAGCTTGCCAATGCTATACTGCTGGGAGCCAGATTGGAAGGCGCCAATCTCTCAGGAGCAAACCTGATCGGCTCGGATATGAGCGGATCAGATCTATCCGGGACAAACCTGGAAAGCGCCCGGATTTCCGAAGCTAAAATGATCGGCTCCGATCTCCGGAACGCGAATCTGGTGGATGCAAATCTGGCCGGAGCAGATCTTGAGGGTGCCGATTTATCCAAAACGGCTATGAGACAGGCTAAATTGATAGGCACCTCGCTAATTGATGCAAACCTCACAGGGGCCGATCTGCATGAGGCGTGTCTTTACGGCAGCGACCTATCTGGGGCCGACCTCTCCGGGGCAAAACTGGCAGATGCCACAATACAAAATGCTCACTTGAATGCCGCCAAGCTGAAGGGGGCTGATCTCACTTGGGCCAGATTGAATGATTCGGATCTGTCCGGAGCAGACCTGACCCGTGCCAGGCTTGCAGATGCCGATCTTTCCGGAGCCGACATGAAGGGCATATACTTGATAGGGGCAACGATGCTTGGAACGCATATGAACTGGGCGGATATGAGCGGCAGCTTTCTGCATGGCGGTCAGTTCACCAGGGCAGAGTTCTATGGCACCAACCTGAGTCATGCCGATTTGAGCGAAGCCGACCTGGCCAGAGCCTCGATGATGAGATCAGATATGAGTGGTGCGAATCTCAATGACGCCAACCTGGCCTATGCAGACCTCACCGGCGCCGACCTTAGTGGAGCCAAACTGCAGCGCACCAAGGTGCCCTATGTTGATCTCACAGACGCAAACCTGAATGATGCCGATTTAAGAGGCATCAATTTGGGATATAATTACCTGACTGGGACACAAATGTGCAGGGCCAATTTGAGGCAGGCCAACATTCTCCAGATTACCTTTAGAAATGTCAATCTCAGCGGGGCCATCCTTAAGGAGGCATCTATCAGCAAATCGGTTATGGAGAATGTGAACCTTCGCGGCGTGGATATGACACAGGCCACCGCCGAATCAGACAGCTTCTTCAAGATCGATTTGCGAAAGGCCAGCATGAAGGGCATCTCTGCATTTGATATCAGCCTGGTGGATGTCAACCTCAGCGGGGCAGACCTACGTGATGCCAGGGTCAATGATGCTAAGATCGCCAACGTCAATCTGACTGGGGCGGATCTGAGTGGAGCAGAGCTAAACTCGGTGATGATGACCGGCGTTGATATGAGTGGGGCCAACCTGATGGGAATCAAGTGCGATAAGATCACTCTGCAAGGCCTGAGCCAGGTGAAGCTGGATGGTGCAATCATGAGTGACGATCTGTTGGCGAGCCTGGAGACTCTAAGAGGAAAGCTACCGTAGGTGAATTGTTTATGGCAGATGAAGTGATGGGCAAAATCAACCAGCAGATTCATTTAGGGATAAGTGTCTGCCTGGTGATAATCCTCTGTTTGTTGGGGGCAGATGCATCTTCGTCTATTCCTATGAAGGATGTGCATGATCAAGCCAATCTCAGCCAAAGTGATCTGTCTGGGATCAATCTCAGCCGGGCTCATCTCAATCAGTCCGAACTATCCTATGCCATGCTAAATCAATCCGATCTCTCCTATGCGCACCTTAGATCGGCCTGGCTCAGAAACACAAATCTGAGCTATGCGAACCTACAGGGTGCAAATCTCACCGGGGCCGACCTCACGGGTGCCGATCTTCGCGAAGCGAAATTGAACCTGGCAGACCTCTCCCGAGCTGAAATAATGAGATCAAACCTTCGCAAAGCCGACCTCTCCAGTTCAAAGCTGATGTCATCTGATCTTTCGGGATCAGATGTCTCTAATGCGAATTTGACCGGAGCCAACCTGCACTCTGCTGAAATTCTGGGTGTCAATTTTTCATATTCAGATCTGACGAGAGCGGAATTATCCGAGGCCTCATGGGGGAAAGCGAATTTCTATAATTCCAAGCTTATCGATGCCAAATTGATCTACGTTAACTTCACCCATACGAATTTTTGCAGAGCGGACCTTTCCGGCTCGAACCTGATGGCATCAGATCTGTCTGGGTCCAACCTCTCGAATTCTGATTTAACCGGGACCAATCTTGAGAATGTCTGGATAAATCAGGCCGACCTTTCTGGAGCAAAGATGAATGGTGTAAATCTAAGGAGATCTCAACTAAACGACTCCGATTTCACCGGGGCAGATCTGAGTTCATCAATTCTCGTCCAGGCAAATTTGGCGAATAGTATCCTGACCAGGGCTAATCTGGCAGAGGCAGACCTGAGCGAAGCCACCATAACGGACGCAAATATGAGCGATGCAGAATTGTCCGGAGCCAAGCTTCGCGGCTCCGATCTAACCGGTACCGTTCTTCGCGGAGCTAATTTAGATAATTCCATATTGCTGGGCGCAAAGCTGAACTGGGCCGATCTGAGGGGATGCTCCCTTTTTCAGTGCGTGCTGTCTCGAGCGGAGATGTCTTCCTCAGACCTGAGCGGGGTCGACCTAGGCGAGACCGACCTCTCTCGGGCCTTCATGATGAGATCCAACCTCACCGATGCCAACCTCGATGCAGCCGGTCTGGCATATACCGATCTCACAGAGGCCATTCTCAAGAGAGCGAGTCTGAAATGGTCTAAGCTGATGTCTGCGGACCTCACCAGAGCGGATTTTACAGAGGCGGATATGACGGCATCTCGTTTCGATTCGGCTCTGCTGGCCCAGACGAAAATGGTCCGAGCTAAAATGGATAAGGCATCATTTCAGAATATGGTTGTTATCAGTGCTAACTTCAGCTTTTCCAGCCTCAAAGGAGCAGAATTGAATCGAATATTTCTGTACAATGTTGATCTGAGTGGAGCGGATTTGAGTGGCGCTAGTTTTAATGGAGTGGCATTTATTGGCTGCAAACTAAGCGGCATAAATCTGATGGGGATCAAATATGATGATAGCATCTTACAGTTCCTGGCAGGAGCTGATCTTCAAGACGCCAAGATCGACGATGATCTCAAAAACAGGATAAGAGAGATTCAGTCAACGCGAAATAAATGATCAAGGCAAATGGCCTACGACATTGGGCTCAAAGCAGTAAATTTTTTTGGATCTTATTTCTTAACCAGCCCCGCTATGATCAACAATACAATTGCTCCCAGGATAGATGTTATCCAGCCACCGATGCCGGAGGTCCCAAAGAATCCACCGAATAGTGTCCCCCCGATAACGGAGCCTACGATGCCCACCAGCATATTTCCTAGCAGGCCAAAGCCGTGACCCACCCAAACCTTTCCTGCGATCCAGCCGATGATAGCCCCTACAATCAGCCAGCCGATGAATGAGAATATGCCAAACATATTGTTTCCTTGCAGGTAATTCTATAAATTATTTTGGGAGAAAAGGTGAGAAAGTGGGAGATATCCCAGGATCTGGATTCAGGCAGATATCTCCACATGGAAGGCTCTCGTGTCAGCCACAATATTCTCCCAAGACCTCTTGTAGACGAAATAGATAGTGCTCTTGCCCGGCTTTATGGGCAGGAAGACAAAGGAGGAAGTCCCCCCGGCGCCCACTCGCTTCGTCTCTGAATTGGACCCTTCAAACTGGGCGCTCTCCTCTTTGAGCAGGACATAATCGTAATCTGCCTTCCACTCATAACCTGTAGTGGGATTGGCAGGAAGGGAGATGGTAAAGGGCTCGTTTACCCTGGCACGGATGAGCTCTACTTCGGTCTCCTTCTCTTCGGGCGTTCGGTAATTATCAGCCGGATACATCAGGGGATAAAAATCGATATTTTTTTCGTTCAAGATCACGGGCTGATCGCCAATTCCGTCGTTATTCTCATCTGTTTCATTGTAATCGGCCCAGTAGTTGCCCAGGCGGCTTCTTTGCACCCGGCTGTTGTACATGTAGTTGATGCCTTCACTGGAATTCCAGGATGCAGCATCATTCGGGCAGACGCTCTTCTTGCCGGCAAAGTCATTGAGGTAGATGCTGGCGGGAAGGACGACCTCCAGAGTGCAGTTTTCGCTCCCGGAGGACTGGCCGGCCGGACTTGTGCCGACTGGGCCACCGATCTCAAATCCCTGCAAGATAGCCCCGTATCCGGCCAGGATTACCCGGCCGCCTTCCGGCGCAAGAACGGGTCTTCCCAGGCCCGTATCCAGGCCGCGCAGGAAGACATTTTTGCTGATGAGGAGCGACTCGTTGTAGATGCCGCTCTCCACCCAGATTGAATCCTGGGAAGAAGCGGCATTGAGCGCGGACTGGACTGTCCTGTAATCACACCCTTGAGAGCAGACCCTCGTCTGTGCAAGAGAGGGCGAGAGGAGCAGGGAGAGTGCTAGGAGGACCAGCAGGAGGGCAGGAAGAAATAATCTTTTGTAATCAGACATGGTATTGATAGTAGTCCCTCAAAATTTAATAGTCTTTCTAATTGAAGATACAGAGGAAGTAATCATGTCGGGAAATGTCTTGGGTGAGAGAGAGCTGATCTTGCGCATATCCGAGATCCTGGGCGGTGTGGAGAACGACGACTGCGCGATGATTGATGCAGGCGAGCGCTATCTGGTGGTAACGACGGATATGCTGCATAGGAAGACGGACTTTCCAGACATCATGAATCCCTGGCAGATGGGTTGGATGGCGGTTGCCGTCAACTTGAGCGACATAGCCGCCATGGGCGCGCTGCCTGCTGGGGTGCTCATCGCCGCGGGACTTTCGCCTGAGGCAGACTTGTACTTCATCGATGAGCTATTTTCTGGTTTTGGCGACTGCGCCGCTTATTACGGCACGCGCATCATCGGCGGCGACACCGACTCGCATGACGAGCTGACCATCACGGGAACTGCCCTGGGATTTGTGGAGAAGGATCTGGTGCTGAGAAGAAGAGGTGCCATTCCCGGCGATCTGCTCTGCACTACCGGCACGCTGGGCGGCGCAGGCGGGGGTCTGTGGGCCTGGCAGAAGGGAGTCAAAAGCGATCTCATCACCAAGCTGCTGGAGCCCGAGCCGCGCCTCGCCGAAGGCCGGGCCCTCTCCCAGAGCCGGGCGGTCACGGCCATGATGGACAACAGCGACGGCCTGGCGCTCTCCCTCTCTGACCTGGCGCAGACCAGCCATGTGGGCTTTGTGGTGCAGGAGGAGGCGCTGCCGGTGGCCGCAGGCCTGGTGGAGATGGTGGGGCAGGAGAAGGCGCAGGAGTTGGTGATGAGCGCAGGCGGAGACTTTGAGCTGGTATTCACCTTGCGGCCAGAGGGACTGGAGGCAGCCCGGCGGGCCTGCGAGCTTACAGTGATAGGTGAGGTAGTGGAGGAAGGGATCTGGATGGAAAAAGCTGGCCAGAGGAGACGGCTGGAGGCGAGGGGGTACGAGCACAGGATTGGGGGGATTAAATCTTGAAGTACATGCTCTCAAAAAGTTCTATGACAACTCAGGAGCGAAAGCAAAAGCTTTGAAATCCGAAGCCGAGAACTGGCCCGGAGAGCAAAGGCAGCGATGAAGTCGGCAGAGACATTGCCCGAGGCCGGAGAGATGGCCCGCAAGCTGAAAAGCCAGGCAGATAATCTGAAAGCTGAAGCTGAAACCTTAAAGGAAGCTGCCCGGCTGGAAGATCTCTCCGTGTGGGTGATGGAGAAGGTCAAGCCCACAAAGAAAGGCAACCGGTCTTATCACTATTAGATGGCTGCATGGAGAGCGAGCGGGAAGATGCGGAACGTGCATCTGGGGAACTGTGGGAAGATGGATGAAGAGACCGCCAAGCATAAAGCCGGGTCGATGAAAGCCGCGGTCTTGGCGATCAAGATTTAAATAGCAAGAACCCAGAGTGATATCTATGTGCGAGCTTTTGGAGCGTAAAGATCGAAGGCAGGCCATTCCCTACGAGTCTGACGCAGACAAGACCGATGAGGAGATTGTAGAGGGCCTGATGGAAATAACAGCCCTTTCGCTCACAGATTTACTGGCAGACGAGCCCGCCTATGAATGAAGACCTG
>JAQTYS010000204.1 GCA_028688175.1 Methanothrix sp.
GACGGTCAGAATCTCAATACCCACCAGGCTGATCCTGGCCCAAACATCGACTACGATTCCCTTGTCGAGAATTCTATCCAGAACCTCGGCAAGACTTGATGCGTCCGGTGTAGCTGTTACCATTTTTATTCACTCCTTTGGATGTTTGATTCACTAATTCAGGCTGGGACTTTGGGGCTTGCCCCGATAGCGGCCTGCTCAATCTTGGCCATCTCTTCAGAGTAGTGCAGGTAGGTGTCCACCGATGCTACGACAACACGAGCCTCGACGGTCAGAATCTCAATACCCACCAGGCTGATCCTGGCCCAAACATCGACTACGATTCCCTTGTCGAGAATTCTATCCAGAACCTCGGCAAGACTTGATGCGTCCGGTGTAGCTGTTACCATTTTTCTCTTCTCCATCTGACTTATCCTGAGCAATCTCAAGGATTATTATCTGTTTGAAATTATTGTTTATTTATGCAAAGAACAGGAGGTAGATAGTAGGAGGCCCTCACTATTCTTTGCTCCTCCTGTTCTCTGTGTCTGACACTTTACTTTGGCTGAGTTCATCTGTACGAATTTTTTCTCATATACATCCGTACAATACCATAGAGAGTACGGTTAGGCCTAAATAGTCTTTCATCTTCTATACTTTGTCTCAATTGTTGTTTTAAATTTGTTTTAAAAATTGAGAGTTAACAAGCTATAAGCTTTAGAAAAATAAATAACAAACATCGGTATCATGGGATCAAACAGATCTAAATAGATGTCATGGTCCGGAGGTAAATTATGAAACTACTTATAATTGACGACGCTCCGGAGATGCTAAAAGCATTCAGGGATATTCTCGAGGCCTATGGATGCGAAGTATACGTAGCGGAAAATGGTGAAGAAGGTCTGACCAGATATGCAGAGGTTATGCCGGATGTTGTTCTAATGGATATCTTGATGCCCAAGCTTGATGGCATAAGTGCCACCAAAAAAATTTTGGAAATGGACCCATCCGCGAAAATTATTGTTATCTCTGCTGTGGGAAAGAGTGGACTTGATAATGAATGCCTCCTTGCCGGCGCTAAGAAATTTATTATAAAACCATTTAAGATAAAAGAACTAATGAGCTCAATCAACTCGCTGGTGTCAATGAATGAAAGGAATTGAATCGGTAAGGGGGTATCAAGAAGAAATAATTGAGGCTATCCCAAGCACTATCATTGTAGTAAATAGGAGTCTGGAGGTGCTCTATGCCAATAGGAATTATTATACGAAATCCATCGCGAAGCGGGAGAGGGATGTCTTGGGAGAGAGACTGTCCAGGGTAATTCCGTCCATGCTCATAGAAAAAACAGGAATTATTGATAAAATTCGAGAGGTTTTTCTTACGGGCGTTCCATTTGATGGTGATCAGATCAGATATCCGGGCGGGATGTTCTATTTCTATAAAATTTATCCACTTAAGGAGGATGAAGAGTTCATAAGCAAAGTTGTAATCTTCATGGAGAACATCACCGAGCTTACCCGGCTGGAAGAAGAGCTTCGAGAATCTTATGTCAAGCTGGAGAATGCTTTTGCCGAGCTGAAAGAGAATGACGAAATCAAGTCTGAGTTCATCTCTACTGCCTCTCACGAGCTGAGAACTCCAATAACCGTGATCAATAGCTACGTTGAGATGTTTGAGGGAGGGATGCTCGGCGAGCTTACCAGTATTCAGCGGGAAAAGGTGGCGATCATAAGTTCGCAGATAGAGCATATGATTCGACTGGTGGAAGATATGCTTGATGTATCCCGGTTGGAATCAAAGGCTCTCAAGATTAGTAAATATCTTATCCGGGTCGATGATATTGCCAGAAAGGCACTCGATGATCTGAGCCGTCTGGCAGGGCTAAAGGAGCAATCCGTGTCTTTGACCATAGAGGGGGAACCCCCTCTGGTGGAGGGCGATGACCGGAGGATCAAGCAGGTCTTCAATAACCTTCTTACTAATGCCATCAAGTATACTCCCAAGAAAGGAAAAATCGAGGTCATAATTACCGATGAGCCGGAGGATATCTGTGTATCGATAATTGATAATGGTATTGGAGTTGCCAAGAAGGATCAACAGAGAATCTTTGAAAAATTCTATACGGGCAGCGGCAGCTCGCTGACCAGAGAATCGGGTCGTATGGGCCTTGGCCTGGCCATAGCAAAGGGAATAATTGAGGCCCATGAAGGTCGCATTTGGGTGGCAAGCGAGGTTGGCAAGGGAAGCACATTTATCTTCACCTTGCCCAAAAAGGTATGATTAGAAATATTCTTGCTAAGCTCAAGATCGCGCATGCAGTTGTGCCGACAACTGAACCTTTAAATAGTCATGTATGTCGCGATTTGACCAAAGGTTCCAGCTACCTGGTCAAGGAGCAGAAGGCAGATATTGGCTTTGGACTCTTTGTTTCTTTGGTAAAGGGAAGGTGCAAGGATTGTGAATATCTTGATTCTTTCCCCTGCGAGAGCATAGGTTGTGAAAGGTGCAAGCTGCCTTGCACCTGTAAAGTATGCAAGAATTCAAGGGCGCAAGGATTATGCTTTACCATGCATTCGCCTCAGGACATTCGTCTGAGGTATGCTCTGCAAACTACACCCATTTTCTGGATAAGCAATCATGGGCCTCAGAGCATCAGCCCAATGGGCCTTGAGGTAATTGCTGATATTGCCATCAAGTTCTTGAAGCAAAGCAAAAATCCGGTAATTCTTCTTGACGCGGTGGAGCACTTGATCTTCGAAAATGGATCCGCGCCTGTGTTGAGGCTGCTAAGGGATATACAAGAATTGATCATAATACAGAGGGCCATTCTAATCGTGCCGGTGAATCCTGAGGCAATCGAGAAAAAAGAGCTGGCATTGATGGAACGAAATATGAGCGAGCTAGGGTAAAAAACAAATGATGACTGAAAGCTCGAAGGTGGAATGTAAAGTCCACAAGGAGTTTCGCACCGGATCCGATTTCGTTTCGTGTGAATAATTAATATAGCCTTCCAGATTTTCTGCGCTCTCCTTCGCGATTTTCTAAATGTCAAGAGTGATCCTTTTTGGTCATTCCATTCTGCTTTTGCCGATAATCCCGCGGATCTTGCTTTGGTCTAATTACATAACATATGTTACGAGACAAGACAAGTGCGTAAGTGGATGAAAATATTCTTATAGTTTGTGTAAGTATAACAAATGGGAGCCATTTATAATCATGAAGACACCGACCCAAGACATCGCGGACCTAAGTGAATTCCAGGAAGATAATTGCAAAAAATTTGTTGATAGAGTTATCAAAACAAATCGCGAAATTTTCATGATGGCTGCTCTAATCGAAAAACAAATGTGTGGTTATGACATTATCAAAGAAATATTCTCAAAGTGCGACGTTTTTCTCAGCCAAGGAACAGTTTATCCCGTTTTATATACCCTCGAAGGAGAGGGATTGCTGCATGCTGAATATAGCAAAGGTGATATGAGAAGCAAAAATTACAGCCTTACTCTCAAGGGCAGAAAAATCGCTGAAAAAGACATTGATGATTTCTCAAGAGCATTGGAGCAGGTATCCTTATTACTCAAGAGATGAGTTGATGCTGAAGAACACAATCAATGGCCTTGATAAAATACTCTTTGATGATATCCCGAAGGGTTCAGTGATCCTTGTAACCGGGGCGGAAGGTACTCTGAAATCCGGCCTGGTGTTCAGCATGATGGCAAATTATATTTCGGCCAATGATGAGCATGGCCTCTATGTAACTTTAGAGCAAAATATTGATAGCCATATCCGAAATATGAATAGTCTGGGGATTAGAGAAGAGCGTGGTTTGCATATATTTGACTACCGAGATATGCGGCTGGAATGGATGGACAGCGAATTGGATCTTATCAAGACTACAGAGGAAGTAATCGATTCTTACAAAGAGAAGTATGACAACCTAACGCTATTTGCGCTTGATTCTCTAAATGCCCTCTATTCCATCTCAGATCAAGGGAATATGAGGAATAAAATCTATAATTTCTTTTCGCACCTCAGAGATGAAGAGCTTACATCCTTCTTGATAATGGAGTCTGCCCAGTCGAGAATCTCAGGACAATTCTCTTCGTTCCATCAAGTTGAGCATTTTCTGGCGGACGGAACAATTGAGCTTGGCATGATTGAGGGTAGCGGCGGAGTGAAAAGGTACATTCAAATCTTGAAGATGAGAGCTACAAAACACGCGATGGAGAAGCATCAGATTATCATCGGCGATAATGGGTTAAATATTCTTGGCCCTATTTATTAAATAGTCTAGCGTTTATCCTGGCGGCCTATGTTAGAATCCAGATAATGGACTCTGAGTCTCGATTTTTTGAGCTGGAGTTCGGATGCCATCTTTTTATTGTACCATGCCCTCACAAATAGCGGCTCAATTTCTATTGCCCGATTATAGCAATCTATGGCATCTTTGTATTTTCCTTGTTTATACAAAATATTACCTTTAGTATTATATACGTGTGCATTCTCGGGATTGAGGCGGATGGATCTATCACAACACTGCATACTCATATCATGTTTTTTCTGGAAGTAGAGAATTTCTGCTTTTGCAGACCATGCTTCCCAGTTTTCCGGATCATTCTCCAGTTCCCGTTCTACTACCATCAAGGCGCCGTCGAGTCCTTCCGAGGACAATAGACGTAATGCTTTTTTGAAGGAATCATTTCCTTCCGCCTCATTGCAGGACATTACCATCAAATGACTCCTTTCTTTTTAATTGAATCTACAATAGGAAAATGTCCCTAGCTATATTAATAGACGATTGCGTCTCATTTAAGCAAATCAAGCCACAAATCGATCACGATCGTTCACAGAAAATCTTGGAGGATAGGTGATCTTATAACGTCGGGGTAAAGGGGTAGAGAAGACCCGTCCCCTTCAGGGGATGGGATGAATCGCACCCCTTTCATTACTTTCACGCCGCCCAGATCAACTATATCTATACTGGCCGCAATCTCTGTGCAACCGTTAACCTTCAGACTCGCTTGGTCGGGAATACAAGTCAGTTGCCTGTACCATGTACCCTGTAAAGTCGAACTTGGATTGGGCAAC
>JAQTYS010000205.1 GCA_028688175.1 Methanothrix sp.
TGCAGATTGCCGATGAGTCTGTGGTGGCCTTGCTTAACCATCTTAAGCCGGAAGATCGCTTTGGGATGGTATTATTCAGCGATGATGCCTTCCTGGTCGATCCGCTCACCAGCGTTGCTGATAAAAACCTGGATCGCCTGAAGAGCCGCATCCTCAATATCAAGGAGACATACGGGACTAACGTGGAGGCTGGAATGCAGGAAGGAACTGCTCTCTTCGATAGGTTCCTGCAGGCCGACAAATCGAAGTACGAGAACAGGATCATCTTTCTGACTGATGCCATGCCCAATATGGGCGACAGCAGCGACCTGGGGCTCTATCGCATGCTGGAGGATAATGCCGATCAGAGAATTTACACCACATTCATCGGCATTGGAGTAGACTTCAACACGGAATTGATTGAGAGCATCTCCAAGATCAAAGGGTCCAACTATTATTCAGTCCACTCGGCAAGCGAATTTGGGGCGCGCATGAATGATGAATTCGATTTCATGGTCACGCCGCTGGTATTTGATCTGCGCCTCAAGCTGGATGCGCCGGGTTACGAGATTGAGAAGGTCTACGGCTCTCCAGAAGCTGATCAGGCCACTGGCGAGCTGATGAAGGTCAATACCCTCTTTCCCTCCAAGGCAGAGGAAGGCCAGGTTAAGGGCGGAGTGATCCTGGTGAAGCTGAAGAAGCTCTCCAATCAGGGGAACATGCGGCTTTCTGTGAGCTATCAGGATCGAAATGGTGTGAAAGATAGCGATGAAGCCCAAGTGGATATGGCAGAGGAAAAGGCGGATTTCTACCAGAACAGCGGTATCCGGAAAGCCGTGCTTCTCTCTCGCTATGCTGATCTGCTCAAGAACTGGATAATCGATGAGAGGACGGCAGCAGACAAAGGCTGGAAGATTGTGCCCTCTGTTACAATGGCCAATGGAATTGTCATCCCCATTGAGCTGGGCGAATGGGAACGCCAGTCTCTGCCTATTACTGTCTCAGAGCCTTATCCGGAGCTGTTTGGCAAGTTCTCGGATTACTTCCAGAGTGAGGCTCAGGTTTTAGGCGATAGCACACTAGATCAGGAGGAGGCGATACTAGAGAAGCTGCAGGGATGAAAAAGGAAAGCGGCTTTAAGATGGCCTGTGGCCGCTTCCTTTTGGTTTTCTTTTTTGTCTTTCCCTTTTGAATTATTCGCCTATCAGCACATCTTGCAGCGGCCTTCTGGTCGAGTGCTCCGTGGTTGATTTCGCATAGCCCAGCCGGAAAGCCTGCTGAACTTGCCTCATCTCTGATGAGCCAGGCAAAAGGCCGGTCAGATTTTCCTTTGTCTCTGCCGCCTCCAGTGCCTGGCTCATGGGATGCAGGCTTATGCCCAGAGCTGTTGCGCCAAGCCAGAAACGCTCCAGAGTCCTTCCCGCCTTGACGGATGATACGCTATCGTTATTTGCGGTGCTGATGAAACCGATGTATGGCGTGCTGTTGATCAGCATAGCGTCCTTTTTGGTTTGCTCCGGCCCTACATCCAAAAAGACGACCGCTAGCTGAGCCATCTTGGCCTGCAAACCGGTGGGCCCCATGACGCCCAGGCCCAGCCAGCGGCCTAGCTCGCTCTTATAATTGACATCGGAATACAAAATCCCATCCGCCATTACCACAAGGTCTTGGAAGCTTCTCTTGACGGCTGAATCGTCGGTAATGAAGACCCCTACATCTGGATCTATGCATAGGCTCTTAATAGTCTCCAGATCGGCTTTTGAGATGGTCTTCGGCTCATAGGGATTACGATTGGTCTGGCGAGAAGTTATGGCATAAAAGAGCCTGGAATTGGAATCCGAGGGGGAACTGGATTTGGCCGTCAATGAGACCGTAGCCATTAGGTCGCTTGGACCAGGGAAGTAGGAGACGCTGCAATTGTAGCCGAAATGCTCAGCCGCAATTATCAGATTTTCCAGAGCACAGCCGAGGCTTATATATTGTTCCCTTCGATCTGCATCTGCGACTTTGAGCCATGCGGATTTGTCGGCAAGCACCTGGATCTCGCCATCTGATACGTTAAACAACCATGGCTGACTATTATAGTTGGAGGGAGCCAGAATAGCGTAATTTAGCAGGAAGGTCAGCTTCTCCTCTGAACTGGAATTATTAGGAAAGTCTCCTTCCAGTACATCCCAGACCTGCAAAGATGCTTCCGGCTGCATTAAGAGTCCAGGCAATACCATTCCTAAGAACAGGAATAGGCACAACAAAACAACCTTCGTGGTTGATACACCCATATTTTCATAGCCTCATGCAGTTGACCTTGCAAGAGGCAATTGGCATCAAACGAAATATATCCTGCGGTCTGCTCAGTAAGATTTAATTGTGATTAATTCGAGAAGATCAAATGGTTTGGAGGCAAAAAATTGGCCAATATATTAATATTTAATTCAATATATAAACGTACGAAAAGGTCTATTGCAATATGGTGTCCATCGATCATCACTCTAATGATGCTTTGTGCTTCATTAGCATTCTGTGCACCCTTCAATTCCACGGAAGAGACAGTTGAACTTCAGATATTGGCGTTTAACGATTTTCACGGCCAGATTGAGCCGCCCTCTGATAGCGAGATTTTATACTACAACACGACTAATTATCCTTTTAAAGCTGAAGTTGGTGGGGCGTCTTATCTAGCCACCCAGATCAAGGCATTGAAAGCCACCAATCCCAATACCGTCATTGTGTCGGCAGGGGACTGCATTGGAGCAAGCCCGTCGGTTTCGGCACTTTTTCACGATGAATCCACCATTGAGGCATTAAGCAAGATCGGTCTGGACTATTCTGCTGCAGGCAACCATGAATTCGATGAAGGCGTAGCTGAGCTGCAGCGCATGCAGTATGGATGCTGCCACCAGGTTGATGGCTGCCAGGATAAGGATCGATTTGTTGGTGCGGGCTACTATTATCTCACGGCTAATGTGATTAATAACAGCACTAACAGCACGCTTTTTCCGCCCTACAAGATACGGGAAATAGAAGGAATCCCGGTGGCTTTTATTGGCGTATCCCTAGAAGACACACCCTCTGATGTTACGCAATCTGGTATCAGGGGCTTTTCGTTCCTGGATGAGGCTGATTCGATCAATGTTGTTGTTCGGGAGCTGAAGGAAAAAGGCATTAAGGCAATTGTTGTCCTGATTCATAATGGCGGCCAACAGGATGGGCTGCCCAGCGAGAGCCGGAATTTCTCAGGGTCAATCATTGATATCGTCAAACGCAGTGATAAAGAGGTGGATTTATTCGTCACCGGGCATACTCATGAGGCTTATGTCTCTAATGTTGACGGGCGCATTGTGACCCAGGCAGCGAGCAAGGGCAAGTTCATTACCGATATCGATCTGGTCGTCAGCAAAGAAACGGGAGACGTTCTCCTGGCCAGAGCCAAGAACGTGGCCGTCACTCGTGACGTACCTGAAGATCCGGATATTTTAGAAATTATAGAAAAGTACTCGGAACTGGAGGAATCTTCTACTCAAGAGGTAATTGGATCGATAACCGCTGATATTTCCAAGGACCAGAATGATTCCGGTGAATCGGCGTTAGGCGATGTCATTGCCGACACGCAGCTCTACTCAACAGAAGAAGTGGGCGCAGTAGTTGCTTTCATGAATATTGGGGGAGTTCGCGCCAGTCTAATCTACAAAGCTAGCGCCAACGAGGGCGCGGGCAATGTGACCTACGGCGAGGCTTTCAGTGTGCAGCCTTTCGGCAATAGCATATATACCCTGAATCTAACAGGTCGACAGATAGATGAGCTGCTCGAGGAGCAATTTAACCATTCAGATGACGAGGACGATAACATCCTTCAGGTCTCTAAAGGCTTTCTCTACACCTGGAACCGGAGTGCTCCCCAGGGCCAGAAGGTCGATATCAACTCCATCAAGATTAATGGAAAAACTATCGATCCAAAGGAAAGCTATTGCGTCGCTGCCAATGGCTTCCTGGCTGATGGAGGGGATCACTTCAGCATCTTTAAAGCCGGAGTAAATCGGGTCAACAGAATTGGCGATCTGAAGGCTTTTCTGAATTACTTCCAAATTTTCTCGCCGGTTTCGCCCGGATCGATGGACAGGATTACTGTTATAGGTTAGCGGATCAATTGGAAATCAGATCAAAATGGGCAGGCTAAAAGCATCAGGTGCCAGCGTAATCTGCCTGGCACCTTTTAATATTTGCCTGTAAAATACCGTATTTTCTGCCGTTCCACTCCAATATTGCGAGCCAACACCTGGGACCTATCTTGCACAAAATCCATCAGATAACATCCTTTATTTAGAATAACTTTATATAGATATAAGTTATGTATATTATTCATAGTGTCCTCTAGGGAGGTAATATTATTTCCAGGAGAGATTTGCCCTGGCCCGGCATGGAGACTCCGGGTGGACTATGTGAACTTGGATCTAAATCGTATAAAGAGCTGAAGTTGGGGAAAAAAATAACGGCTATGGAAGGTTGTTTAAAGGAATCCGAGAATATCTGTTCGGCCCAAAAAGTGCAAATTGAAAATTTGCATTGGGATTTATAGAAAAACAGGCAGAAGACCCGCTCCCTTTCCCATGAAAAACAAGACTGATAATGTCGATAGATCTTGTTTTTCATTTGCCTCGTATGTGCCATTGTCCTGATGCACATAGGTGTTTAGGGGGCGGGATGAATACCGTACCTACTGCTATTGAACTTGAAGCGAAATAGATATCTAGTTAGGGGTCCATAAATATTTCGATGGAGCAGGGATAGGGATGAAGACTGCCTACAAGTTCAGGATGTACCCTAACAAGCAACAAGAAGCTTCGTTAGACTTGACACTTGATACTTGCAGGTATCTCTATAATCAGGCATTGGCAGACCGAAAGAATGCCTACGAACAAGAAAGCATCAGTCGAACCTATGAGGACCAAGCAGCCATGTTGGTGGCTGAGAAGAAAGACGGAAACTTCAAAGGCGTCTTTTCGCAGGTACTTCAAGATGTTCTTCGCAGGCTGGATAAGTCCTTCAAATCATTCTTCCGAAGG
>JAQTYS010000014.1 GCA_028688175.1 Methanothrix sp.
TGGACGAAGAGCACTGAATTAATTTATCACCTCCTGGACTGCCCAGCGGAGCTCTTCGCCAATGAACTCCGAATTTTTGAATATGAGAAATATGCTAGAGCGCTTGGCACCTCTGAGTTATTGAATTATAACGATTCAGCTCCACTCGCTGAATCGTTATGAATTCAGACCACCATCGAATTTTTTCAGGAAGAAATGGCTTCCCTTCAAACCCAACGTCAAAATATTTAGGTAGAAATGTAGACGGTCAGTCGGTTCCGAAATGACAAAAAAACAGAGAGACATTCTTCAGGCGCTAAACTTGTGCGCCTGAACTTTTCGGTAGGTTGGGTTGGAACCGGTAATCTTAACTTTTAGCTTCATAGTCATCCCTGATATAGATCGTCAAGCTTTTTGGCTGTTTCCTCAATCGTTTCATCTTTCGCTTTTCGCTTGGCTACTCCCTTGTCGCCGTCCCTCAGCTAAACCACAAAGTTTCTCAGAGTCCCAATCCCTTCGATCTCCACTTCCACAGCATCTCCTCTCTTCAGTGGCCCCACTCCTGGAGGCGTGCCCGTGGCAATCACATCGCCTGGCTCAAGGGTCATGACACCGCTTATGAACTGCACCAGTTTCGGCACATCGAAGATCAGGTCGGAGGTGTTCGACTTTTGCACCACCTTTCCGTTGAGGCGCGTCTGGATATCTGCGTTAGAGGGATCGATTCTGCCGATCCAGGGGCCGAAAGGAGCAAAGGTGTCGAAGCTCTTGGCCCGCGTCCACTGGCCGTCTTTGCGCTGCAGATCGCGGGCCGTCACATCGTTAAAACAGGTGTAGCCCATGATGTACTGCTCTGCCTCCGCTGCTGTGATATTCTTGCAGCGCTTTCCGATAACTACCGCCAGCTCCCCTTCGTAGTCCACCTGCGAGCTGGAAGAGGGATAAATGATATGCCCTTCCGGCTGCAGGACCGAGGAAGGCGGCTTTAAGAAGAGAATGGGCTCCTCAGGAAGCGGCATCTTCAGCTCCTCAGCATGCTTTGTGTAATTTAAACCCACGCAGACGATCTTAGTTGGCTGGCAGGGAGGCAAAAGGAATAATCCATCTACTCCCAGCACCTCTCCTCCGGAGATTATGCCATTCTCCTTGCTGTACGATCCCCCTCGGGCCACCCCATCCTTCATAAAACGAACTATCATTATTATCTTCTCCAATTCATCCCCGGCATGGACCCTTGCTGCCGGTAGGACCCCGTCGGTATCGCCCAAATTCGCTCTCCTGAAGCCGGTCGGCCATGATCACCGGCCCTTCCACACAGACCCGCAGGCCGTCTGGGTCCAGGCAGCAGGAACCACAGATGCCTGCTGCGCATTTGAAATAGCGGTTGATGCAGGCCTGGGTCTTTTGGGCATGCTCTCGTGTTCGGGAGATTATATCCCACATCATCATCTCCGGACCGCAAAGGTAGATCTGATCGTAATCATAGAGGTTCAGCTCCTTCAGCCCGGATGCAACGCGACCGTGTATGCCCAGGGAGCCGTCGTCAGTGGTGATAATCGTATCTCCCAGAGCCTCAAACCTATCCAGGAAGATTAAGTCATCTCTTGATCGAAAGCCTAGCAGGCTGGCTACTTCATAACCTGATCCTTTAGCCTGCTCTCCCAGGAAAGCGAGAGGTGCAGTGCCCACCCCTCCGCCGATGAGCAGAATTCTCTTACCCCGCAGGACAAAGCCATTCCCCAGAGGGCCGCGCAGGCCTATGGTCCTTCCAGCACCTAAAGTGAAGAGCGCGGCTGAAGCTTTACCTACCGACTGAACAGTTATGGTATCCGGGCCCGAGAAGCTCATGGGAACCTCATCCACACCTCTGATCCAGACCATGACATACTGCCCTGGCGTTGGGTCCAGGTTTCTATCCAGCCGGAAGGTCCTGATGAGAGGAGCCTCCGAGCGCACTTCTTCTATGACTGAGTTTATGGGTCTCATTGAAGCTTCTCCTTACCGGCCAGGCCGCACAGCTCCTCCAATGTCATCGATTTTCTTTCCAGGTAGCGGGACAGGCCGGTTGTGATCTCCTCGAAGACGCCATAGCCCCTGAGAAGAGCTGTTCCCACCTGCACAGCCGAGGCTCCGGCCATGATCATCTCCACGGCATCTTCCCAGGTGGAGACACCGCCTACACCAATCACTGGAATTTCCAGGCGGCTGGCCAGCTCGTAGACGCAGCGCACAGCCACAGGTTTAATGGCCGGACCGGACAGGCCGCCAAAGCGGTTACCAAGGATGGGATAGCCTGTCTCGATATCAATAGCCATGGCCTTGAGTGTGTTTATGGCCACAATGGCGTCTGCCCCGCCCCGCTGCGCCGCCAGGCCCAGCTCGACGATATCGGCAGTGTTGGGGGTCAGCTTGACCCAGACCGGCACATTTGAGGCAGCCTTCACGGCTCCTGTGACAGATTCTACCAGGTCGGGATAACGACCCAGCTCGCTGCCGTATTTTTCAGCATGGGGGCAGGAGAGGTTAAGCTCGAAGGCATCGGCCTTCAGGCAGCGGGCGATCTGGGCGAACTCTGCAGCAAAAGATCCGAAGATGCTGGCGATGACAGGCACCCCACTGGCGCGCGCTTTGTCTATCTCATCCTGAAAGTCTTTGTAAGAAGGATTGGGCAGGCCCATAGCATTGAGAAGGCCGCCGTCTACATGAACAATGGTGGGGCCGGGGTGGCCGTCGCGCGGCAACGATCCCACCGATTTGGTGACCACGCCGCCTGCGCCGGCTCTTGCGGCTCGACAAAGAGAGGCACCGGTGGTGCCCAGGATGCCTGCCGCCAGCAGTATCGGATTATTGAGCTGCAGGCCGCCGGCATGAATGGAAAGGGATGGCATGAGAAAGATGATCTGCCGGGCAAGATAAAAGGCTTATTAATCGTCTTAATCGTCGGAAAATTAGATCGTTCTCTGCGGCTGATTGAAATATCAAATGCAGAGAACGACTCTGCTGGCCTTTTCGGTGGTTTTATGGCTATGCGTTGCCTTTTTAGCTTGTTATGGGACGGATCACCATAACAGGGCTTAATGCCAGGCGGGCCACATCAAAGGTCGTGCTCCCCACGCGAATCTGTCGGCTCCAGCTTTTTCCCTGAGAGCCCATCATAATCAGGGAGACATCTTGGCTCTTGGCCAAAGAGAGGATCTCCTGCGCAGCATGGCCCATCAGGACATGAACCGTGATCTTTCTGTCCTGGCCTGCCAGTTCTTCACGCAATAAATTAAGTCTCTTCGCCGCCTCATCGAAATCCTCCTCTTTGGATATCACATGCACCAGCAAGATCTCCCGCACGCCGGTCAGATCCTTAGCTGCAGATATTGCCTTCTCACCTGCGTCTGAGAAGTCAGTAGTAAGCAACACTCTGGAGAATATGTCCCGACAGAATCCTTCCGGTTCTCCGCCTTTGCCGCCCTCCAGGATCTTGTGGCGAATGATGAGCAGATCTGTATGGCCGTGCCTGAGTACCTCAGTAGAGACAGACCCCAGGAGCATGCCCTCTATCAGCCCTTTGCCCTGTGCCCCCATGCAAATGAGTGAGGCCTTCTCTTCTGCAGCCGTCTTAATGATGGCTTCACCCACACTGCCTCCCTCTATGATCTTCAGCCCCGATCCCGGCTTCAGCCTCTTCATATCAACCCCGTCCGCGCCGCTCATCGGTTCTACGATGACCTTTAAAATCGGCCGAACGGAGAGGCCTTTCTCACCCATATGAGATAGGTGATCAGCCTGCTCGGCAAGCCTGGTCTCTGCCTCATCGATAAGAGAGTCATAGCTCCATCCTTTCCTCTCCAGGTTCATGGGATTGCCGCCGTCCACCACATTAAGAAGCACGACCTCTTCTATGCCCGGCATCTCTGCCAGGCACTCTTGCATCTTGTGGGCATAGCTGGAGAAGTCGGTGGGAACCAGAACTTTTTTGAACATAGAATATCCTCTATCCTCACTTAAACTACAAAATATATCAATTTAGTGGGTTCATCCGAGCGGCCTTGTAAAATGTAAAGGAACAGGAGCGAAAGAAGATGAAAATTGGTCGAAAGGCACTTCTAGTAACTGCTATCTTATTGATGGCTGTAATACATGTTGTATATGCAAGCGAAATTTCAGTCGCTGGTGGAGCATCCGGCAACTCAATTAGAAACAATGCAACTGAATACACCATTGCTGCCAACCTGAAGGCAAACAATACCCCTGCATGGAATAATAATGAGGAAGACTTCAATTTTGCGGCTTCGGGATTTATGGCAACTGACGATCCCTTGGTTATTCCCTCTGTCTACCCGAATTATACCTCCTGGAATATGGAAGTATTTTCATACCAAAATAATGGTACCTGTCCGGATTCAATAAATCCGCTTCTGTACAGGCATGCACAATTGAATAACATCAATGGTTTATTCGAAGTTGTCCCGGGTATTTACCAGGTCAGGGGATATGATATAACCGCAATGAGCCTTATCAAGGGGAATACTGGCTGGATAGTCATCGATCCCATGCATTCGGTTGAGACAGCACAAGCTGCCATGAGCCTGGTAAACAGGACATTAGGAAATTTTCCGGTGAAGGCTGTCATCTACTCACACCCACATGTAGACCACTACCAGGGAGTAAAAGGAGTAGTCACTGACGAGGAATTTGCAGCCGGCGATGTCGAGATCATCGCACCTGTCGGATTCATGGAGCATGCGGTCAGTGAGAATGTGTATGCGGGAACTGCAATGCAACGCCGGGCCAAGTATATGTATGGACTTCCGCTTCCCCGAGATGAGAAAGGTCTTGTCGATAACGGTCTTGGCAAATATCCATCAATTGGGATGGCTTCCCTTATTCCACCCACAATCGATATTAACAGAACCGGTCAAACATTGACTATTGACGGAGTCAAGATGGAGTTTCAGTATACCACGAATACCGAAGCTCCCGTTGAAATGAACATCTGGTTCCCGGATCATAAGGCACTTTTTATGGCTGAAAACTGCGTGGGAACTCTTCATAATATCCTGACCCTTCGCGGAGCACAGGTGAGAGATCCGCTTTCATGGGCTGAATTCCTTGACGAAGCACGAAGATCATACGGCAATCAGGCAGAAGTTGTTTTCACTGCGCATAACTGGCCGAGGTTCGGGAATGATAAGGTTATTGAACTTCTCGAAAACCAGCGAGACATGTACAAATATATCAATGACCAGACCCTGAATCTCATTAATAAGGGATATACCATGGATGAGATCTCGAATATGATCACTCTTCCCGAATCCTTACAAGAATACTGGTATACCCATGGGTTTTACGGCCAGATCTATATGGGTGTGAAAGCAACATATCAGAAATATCTTGGATTTTATGATGCAAATCCCATTAATCTAAAGCGCCTTCCTCCGGTGGAGTATGCCCAGAACATAACCAGGTATATGGGAGGAGCGGATGCAGCCATGCAGAGACTTTCTGATGATTATAAAGCTGGGAGGTATGAACTGGTAGCCTCCATCGCGAATTATCTCGTCTTTGCAGACCCGACCAATATGGAGGCCAGGAAGATGGAAGCTGCTGCTCTTGAACAGCTAGGATATCAAGCAGAATCGGGTCCGGCGCGCAATGCCTACCTGGTCGGAGCTTTGGAACTGCGCAGTACCGAACTGGTGCAGGGAAGGACGATGATATCCGCAGACGTGATGTCTGCTATGTCTTTAAGTCAGCTCCTTGATTATCTTGCAGTCAGGCTCAATGCAGCGAAAGCTAATGGAGAAGATTTCAAGATGAACCTGATAATCAACAATACATCCGACAAGGCACTAATTCAGGTCAACAATAGTGTGCTTAATTTCTGGTTGGATGAATCCTCGACACAAGCCGATGTTACCGTCGATATGCCTCGCAAGACTCTTGAACAACTGGCACTTGATCCATCTGTTCCTCTGGTAGACGTGATTAACACCGGAGATTCCTCAGTGTTTGAACGATTTATCGGGATGCTTGATGTGTTCGATGCAGGGTTTAATATTGTCCTTCCCTAAAAAACATCAGAAAACAGGATGGGATGGCAACACTCATCCCGCCTTTTATTCTTTTGCATAAAGATCTTCTGCCACCTGCATGAGTGAATCTCCCAATACCTCCCGGCCGTAGTCAGGCAGTATGGTAATGCGCTTTTCCCGGTAGCATTCCTTCAGCTCCTGGATGTAAGCTGTTTGAGATGCCTTCTTCTCCCGGCAAAACCGGCAGTCGCAGTCCAAGATCACATGGTTGATAATAATAGAGGAGACTGTAACACCGTGCGACTCTACCGTCTCAATCAGGCGGCGGCTTTCTTCCACTGCTGCTTTTTCAGGGATGGTGACGATAGTGATGCTGGATGCCTGCGGATCGATGAGTGCCAAGCGCATGGTCTCGGCTTTCAGGCGCATGGTCCGAACTTCCGAGAGAATGCGGTCGGCAAACCCTGGCTGCAGAAGGTCGAGCATCCCCATCCACCTGTTTCTCATGCCCAGCACTTTTGTGACAAATCCAGTGGTGATGGATGGCAGTTGCAGCAAAGGCAGGACCATGGCTGTCGGGGCCGAGTCTATGACCACGAAGTCGTACTTCTTTTCAGTGTAGATGTCATTTAATTTGTCCATGAAGATCATTTCGGAGACGCCGGGCATGTTTCCGAAGTCTTCGGGCTTAACCTCCACCTCAAAGAGACCGAAGAGAGCTGTGAAGATGTTCTTGTATCTGCGAAAGAAGCTCCCGGCCTCCTCAGCCAGATCGGGTTCATAAGCATAGAGATGCTCGCGGATCTTTCGCGGCTTGCTTCCCAAGTCGATATCGAAGATGTCAGAGAGAGAATGGGCCGGGTCCATGGAGAAGACCAGGGTATCCTTGCCCTGATGCGCTTTCCAGATGCCGGATGCTGCCGAGCAGACGCTTTTTCCCACGCCTCCTTTGCCGGCCACATAGATCAGTTTCATAGCTTCCTGATTTTCCCAGAGGGATTTAATGTTTTTGCGCTGCAACAAAAGGTTTTTCTACTTCCTAGACATTTTATTAGACTTAATTATAAAAGGGGGCGAAAGGTTTGAGAAAGAACATTTTTCTGATCGGCATATTTATCCTGTGGGCATTAGCTGCACATGGCGGCGCAGGCTCAGGGGCGACTGGTCTGGACATCATGGGAAGCGAGGCGAACAACACCACGATTATAGCGCCGGACGGCACACCGGTTGAGGTGAATATCATCGGCAGTACCGCCAGCAACATTCAGATAGGCCGCCCGGCAGAAGTGATCGACAGGCATGGAAAAGAGTGCGGGGGATGTGCTCCATGCGGCGAGAAGAAGTGCTATGAAACCCCATGGGACGACTTCAAGAGGCCGCTATGCTATCCCTGGAGTTCCTATATTCCCACCAGATACAACCGGCCGCTCATCAAAAAAGATCAGGCATACGTAAGCACTGCGCCAAAGATCCTCACCCTGGGAAGTGTAGCGACAAAAGCATAAGTTTAAAAGTATTATTTTTATATTCTTTTTATGCTTTTCCCGGAGCAGTCCTGAGATTACTCCCGATAATTGCCACACTTTATTTAAAAAATTTTCCAATAATATATGATTAATCCTAACTTATCGGCCCGAAAGATATTTCTACTTCCTGTATATATAAAACATAGGTTAAATATGTTCGAATTAGAGGTGAAATTTGCTGGAGGGGAATGGTGTTGAGGAAATCAATTCTATTAGCTTTAGCGCTGATGCTTTCAGCTTGCAGCGCCTATGCATTTGGCGGTCCGGGATCAATTGTTGTAGATATCGTGGGAAGCTCAACCGATAATACGAGGATCACATCATCCGGTATGGAAAAAGTGGATCTGGAGATCATCGGAAGCGAGGCAAATAATACAATTATCTCTCCACCAGAGAAGGTTGTAAAATGCCCAAGACATATCTGTCCTGACCTCGATTATTCAGACTCGATCTATGCTATAGAAAAGACCGATAACAAGAAGAAACTATATCCATGGGAGAATATGCATCTGGGAGTCGACGCCTGGTATGGCACCTTCTGGTACACAGATGTCAATATGCCGAAGTGGCCCCAATTTTAGACTGCCAAATTTTTTTTCTTTAATTTGTTATGAAACGGCCCAGGGTGAGGGGATGGCTGAGGGTAGCAGAAAAGCCCCTGCGCCGTTTCATTGTTGTGTTTTGTTCTTACATAATATTAATAATAACAATGTAATCATCATAGTATTTAACTCTTTCGATATTCAAATTCAGTTATCTTTGCAATGAAAGTCATTAAATATACCCTGCAAGGACGCTAAATCAGATCTATGCCTAAATTCAATTCCAGCAGAACATTTTCTCCAGGAAACAGTGAGCTATTCTGGTGCGAAAAATGCAGCATCCCCCTTTTGGCTGAAAGATGCTGTTCCTGCCATAGCCTTGGCAGCAAAATAGAGCTGGGGCCGCCAGGAGATATCCGTCTCTGTTCCAGAGCGGCAAAAGAGCTTCTATCCTCGCTTTTCACGCAAAATTACGGCTGCGCAGATTTCCTGGAGGGCAGGATAATCCTGCTTAATAAGATTGCCGGATTGGATCGTCGCGATCAGGTGATCCTGGAAGGCCGCCACATCGCCACGCTCTGGTTTGATGTCGCATCCGACTGCCACAAGCTGGATCTAGAGACTGCTGGCGCAGTTCTGCTCTGCAACAGAGCAAAGAGCGGCCTGGTGGTATGTGACGACACGATATTAAAAGGCCACATAAAAGGCAAGTGGCTGGCAGAGGAGAAGATCATCAGCGGGCCATCGGTCCGGGAAGAAGGCCAGAACCTCGTCCTGAAAATTGGGAAATTCTCCGGCGTTGGCGTTGTTCGCAGAAAGGCAGACGGATCGCTTTCCATTCGCATTAAGGATGTGATGAAAAGCGATTTTACAATAAGCGATAATAGGCCATCCCTAGAGGATATAGTCTCCGCTAATGAGGAAGCCCTAAAAGGCCTGGAGAAGGAGGCCATAAATGAGATCAAGAAATATCTCTCCAAAAACCGTCTTCTTGTAAACATCTCCTTCAGCGGGGGAAAAGACAGCCTGGCCTGCCTTTGTCTGGCCCAGAAAATATTCTCCCGACCAGAGGTCCTCTTCATCAACACCGGTCTGGAATTTCCCGAGACCGTGGAATATGTGCATAAGCTGTGCGCTGCCCAGAAGCTGCGGCTGCAAGAGATCAAGGGAGAGAGCGACTTTTTTGAGCAGGTGAAGAGCTTTGGCCCACCCGCCAAAGATTTTCGCTGGTGCTGCAAGACCAACAAGTTGGGGCCAATGACTGCTTTTCTTAAAGATCACTACCCCAGAGGCTGCGTGACCATTGAAGGGCGGCGCATCTATGAGTCATTCAATCGTTCCACCATCAAGGCTGTGGAGAGAAATCCTTACGTTCCCAGCCAAACCACCCTGGCGCCCATCAGAAACTGGCGGGCGCTGGAGGTCATGCTCTACATCCGCTGGAATAAGATGCAGCCCAATCCCCTTTACGAGGAGGATTTCGAGCGCATAGGCTGCTGGCTGTGCCCAGCCGCTCTGCAATCTGAGTTTGCCGGTTTGAAAGTGACGCATCCCCTGCTTTATGACAGATGGACGGCATCTTTACGAGAATGGTCGGATGAGAATAAGCTGGATAAGAGATACATTGATTGGGGTTTTTGGCGCTGGAAGAGGCATCCCCCCAAGATGCTCGAGATGGCAAAAGAGCACAAAATAAACCTTAATGTCAGTGCTGCCGGGAAAGAACAAATCACTTTGCAGGCAACGCGAGGCCGTTCACCCTGCGGCCTGGAGTACTCTATCGAAGCAAGCTTATGTGCCCCCCAGAATCATCCCTTTTCTCAGGTAGCCGCGGCCCTCAATATCTTGGGCGAGGTGAAATATGCAGAAGATCTGGGAGCAGCAGTGATAAAAACCGAAAAAGGAAGGGTCACTGTCTTTGCCAACGGACAGATCCTGGTCATTGCCGGCAAAGAGCAGGCTGAGGAACTGCTGCAAGATGTCTGCGAGACGATCTTGCGGGCGCAGTTATGCACGAGATGCAGGATCTGCGAGAAGAACTGCAGTCGAGGGGCAATTACCGTAGCAGATACCATGACAATTGATGAGAAATTGTGCAACCACTGCAAAAAGTGTGCCAGAGGCTGCATTGCCGCCGACCAGGCTGCCAAGATCTATGCAAGATTGGTAAAGAAAGACAGCTGAAGGATCGCCTGGATGAACAAAATCAACAGAAGAAATCAACTTCACTAAGGAAGCTGAGTTCGAGTATATGCCAGTCTATTATCAGACCGGCACATATGATCAGAAGTGGATTGAGAAGCTGTGCCTGCAAAACTACAGGATAGGAGCTGTTCTGACTGAGATGTACACTCATGCCGAGCACCTGCAAAAGACAACCGAGGTCAAGACGAGGAGCCATTGTCAGGGAATAACACGGGATAGCCCTGCAGCAAAGTGCTGCACTGGCGTTCTGGAAGCCAACCTGAACAGCAATGTCATCGGCGTTGCCCATATCGGCTGGATCTCCCGCGATCCCAATGCCGACAATCAGCTCAAGGGTCGCCATGCCGAGTACGGCAGATCAGTAGAGGACCTGACCGGTGTCTTCTCCATCGAGAAGTTCATCCAGCTTTGGGGTAATTCCACTTGCGGAGCCATCAGCGTTGACTGGCTACCGTGCGTGTAAAAGCAGCTAAAAACCCCCATCTTTTTTTTATATTTAATTATAAATTGCATTTTAGCTAAACCTTTAAATTCATCTATTTCCAGGAAGAATATGATATGTCCGATCCTCAGATTAGAAAGCTGGCTTTGCAGTTATCTCTTGGAGAAAGGGAGGTTTTAGCCACAGTAGAGTTGCTGGATAGCGGCGCAACTCTTCCCTTCATTGCCAGATACCGAAAGGAGGCCACAGGAAATCTGGATGAGGTTGTAATTGCCAGGATTCGCGATCAACTCAATAAAAATCGGCAGCTTGAAGAGAGGCGAGACGCAATTTTGCAATCTCTAGCCAAACGTGAGCTGCTCACAGCGGATCTGCAAGCAAAGCTGCAGGCAGCCGAGACTCTGGCCCGTCTGGAGGACATTTACCTCCCCTTCCGGCCTAAGAGGAAGACCCGAGCCACTATGGCGAAAGAGCGTGGTCTGGAGCCGCTGGCTAAGAGAATTTTTGCTCAGGGCCATAGCGACCTGGACCCGGAGATGGCGGCATTATCCTTTGTAGATACCGAAAAGGGTGTCCCTTCGACAAAAGAGGCCCTGGCCGGGGCAAGGGACATCATGGCCGAGTGGATGAGCGAGGATGCACAGGCGCGTCTTCGCATGAGGGGCCTCTATCAATCACAGGCTGTCCTTCGATCCGTGGCAGTTGCCGGGAAAGGAGAGGCAAGAGTGGCAGGAGAAGCGGGAGAGACTTCTGTAGGGATAGGCGATGCAAAATTCAGGGACTATCAGGACTATTCCGAGGCCCTCGCCAGGGCAAGCCCGCACAGGCTCCTGGCCATGCTGCGAGGAGCGCGGGCCGGAGCCCTAAGCCTGCATGTCGCTCCGGCTGAGGAGGACGGTCTGGCGATTTTAGAGGAACTCTTCGTAAAGGGAAGTGGTCCGGCCTCTGCCCAGGTGATGCAGGCAGCAGAGGACGGCTACCGGCGGCTTCTCGCCCCATCTATGGAAAATGAGACGCTGGCGGCGGCACGTGCCCGTGCCGAGGAGAAAGCCATCGAGATCTTTTCCGAGAACCTGCGCCAGGTTCTCCTGGACCCGCCGCTGGGACAAAAGTGTGTCCTGGCTGTGGATCCGGGGCTGCGCACGGGCTGCAAGCTGGCGGTTCTCGATCGACTGGGCCGGCTGCAAGAGAGCCATGTGATTTACCCGCATGACACTGCAAAGAGGAGGGAGGAAGCGGCAGCCGTGGTGGGGGCGATCTGCAAGACAAGAGGCATCGAGATAATTGCCGTGGGCAACGGCACTGCTGGCAGAGAGACGCAGGCCTTCTTGCAGTGCCTGCTGTTGAAGCCGCCCATTATGATGGTCAACGAATCTGGAGCATCGGTCTATTCCACATCGGAGGTGGCCAGGCAGGAGTTTCCCAAGGAAGATGCCACTGTGCGCGGAACGGTCTCAATTGGTCGGCGGCTCATGGACCCTCTGGCTGAGCTGGTGAAGATTGAGCCCAAGGCCATTGGCGTCGGCCAGTACCAGCATGACGTGGACCAGACTGCTCTGCAGCGAGCTTTGGACGATGTGGTCACCTCCTGCGTAAACCTGGTGGGAGTAGATGTGAATGCCGCCAGCCGGGAGCTTCTGGCTTACGTCTCCGGCTTAGGGCCCAAGCTGGCCGAGGCGGTGGTGAAGTACAGAAATGAGCATGGCTTCTTCAGATCGCGCCAGGATCTTCGCAAGGTGGCGCGCCTGGGGCCCAAGGCCTTTGAGCAGGCGGCGGGATTCTTGCGCATTCGTGAGGGCGACAATCCCCTGGACGGCACCGCAGTGCATCCGGAGAGCTACCCGCTGGTGGAACGGATGGCGCAGGATTTGGGCGTCACGACAAGAGAGCTGATGCAAAATGAGAGCCTTCTCAAAAAGCTGGACCCCAAGAAGTACATCAGCGAAAAGGCTGGCGCTGCCACATTGCAGGACATCCTGGAGGAGCTTTCCAGGCCGGGCCGCGATCCCAGAGCGGATTTTGAGGCCTTTTCTTTTGCTTATGGAGTGGAGAAGATGGAGGATCTCAAAGTGGGCATGAAGCTGCCGGGCATTGTGACCAATGTCACCGCCTTCGGGGCCTTCGTGGACATTGGCGTTCATCAGGACGGGCTGGTGCACATCAGCCAGCTGCGGGATGGCTATGTCAAGAATCCAACTGACGTGGTGAAGGCCAGGCAAAAGGTCACAGTCAGGGTGCTGGATGTGGATCTGCAGAGGAAGAGGATATCGCTTTCAATGAAGAAATCAGACTGAGGCGAAATCCTTAAATATCGGCGAACGATTACAGCTTATTCGGCAAAAGTCGAAGACCATCATTTTATCCCTCCTACACTAAGACTTTTGCCTTCCTCCTATTCGGTGTAACATCAGATCTCCTGATCAATATCCTTGATAGCTTCTGCGTACCGGCTCAGGCGCCGCAAAGCCTCGCCCCGACTGACCCCGGCATTGGCGCTTTTGACTTTCCGCTACGCGATCGTCTGCGTAGCTTTTGTGACAGCTATGGTTTCAGTCTCAGAAATCTAGTACCGCAACCTGGGCAACTCATGTATGATCGGCCTGCGGAAACAGTCACATTTGTTGAGAATCACGATTTAGCAAGAGATAAATCCATCATACACGACAAACTACTCGCCTACGCCTTCATTCTAACCCACGAGGGCTACCCATGTGTCTTCTGGCAGGATTATTTCAACTGGAACTTGGGCCAGGAAGGTAATCATAGCGGCATTGCCGCTCTGGTCCGGGTTCATGAAAAATATGCCGGGGGTAGCACACGCATCCTTTATGTGGACGATGACCTGTATGTCATGCAGCGAGATGGAAATGACGCCCAACGCGGATTAGTTCTGGTCTTGAACAATACGCAGCAACTGGAATGGAACGTGGGTGCAAACCCGATGGACCGACACACGTCTTTCTCCGCATTCCTGGTGGTCTTGTTATGATGATGGGATTCCGGCGGATAAGTGGACCAACAGCAGCGGCTGGACTGAACTCTGGGCGCCGCCACGGGGCTATGTCGTATATATCCCCCAGTAATATTTCACCCACAATTTTTAAGACAGATAAACTTTTATCCAAATAATATTCATTATTAATTGGAGATTGATATGTCTTTGAAAAAAGACGGGATTCATTGGTCTTTATTGAAATCTTATGCAGTGTTGTTGGCAGTTTTTTGTCTTGCCATTTCAAATACGAGCATTGCAAGTGATTCGATTCAGCCAATTTTAGTGTCCAAGGAGGATGCTGCAAAGAAGATAATTGATAATGTCATTCCGACAATCAACAGCACAAGCCTGCGAGCAAATCAGTATCCACTTATGCTGGATGCAGGAGCGCGGGTGATGCAGGCAGTACCTGATGGAGGCACGGGATCTGAATATCTGTTATGCAAGAACAGTAGCTGGCTGTTTTTTATCGACTTGGCGCCAAATGCGCACTTTGCCCATCCTGCTATGATCACTTTGCTGGATGCAGTCAGCGGAGAGATCAGAAGCTTGGATGCAGAGTGGTGGCCGATTATTGAGATGCCGGTCTTCAAGAATCAGGATGATAGGCTAGATTCAAGCACGATTATTTACGAAAGATAATTGCACAAAATTATTTAGGTGGTAGTTATTGTGATTGCACGATTATTAAGGTGGAGATCTGTTGCCTTGATAGCAACTATTATTTTATCCAGTTTGCTATTTCAGGCAATCGGAGTAATGGCAATTGAGGAAATGCAGATCGCTTCAGAGCAGATGAGTTCCAAGATGATATTAAACAAAGCAGATGCGTCTGCACTTGTACAAGATTCCGTTATCAATCCTCTTTGGGAGGCAGCTGACAAGGAGAATGGGCTGAAAGTGCTCCAGTATGACGTGACATTGCCAGAGGGTACGAAGGTAGAACCAGCCTATGAAGCCGCAGGCATGAAGACTGCACCAATCGTCAGCAAAAACCCAATCTGGCTCTTCATGATCGACGAGATGCCTGGGGCTCATTTCGCTCATCCGGTAAAGTACGTTGTAGTTGATGCAAAAACAAAAGAACTGCAGGTCATGGAGGCGGAATGGTGGCCGAAGGTCAGTGGCCGCCAGGTCTTCGAAAAGGAGGATATAAGAGCCGATCCGTCTTTGATAGTCTTCTACAAAGAGCCGGTTATGCTACAAAAAGCAGTCTCAAGTGCGAGGATGATAAATCCAAACCTTCTGGCTCTAACAGCGCAGTGCGAGTCCTGGGCAGTGATAGTCTGCGGATTTAATGACCTTCCCGATACCTTCGATGAAGATACAAATGGAATATACAATGTTCTCAAGGGTCTAGGACTGGATGATGACCACATCTACTATCTGAGCCCTCATGCAGATGCAGGCGTGGATAGGGTAAATACAGTTGCAAGTGTGCAGTGGGCGATAAGTGAGGTAGCGGCACAATCAGGCGACAATGATAAGGTGCTATTCTTTTACAGCTCTCACGGTGGTGTCGATTACCTCGTCTGCGATACGGGAACTATTGCAGGAGGCATCTGGGCAAGCGATCTGGATAACTGGTTGGATGCAATTACCTGCAAAGAGATGTCAATAATCGTGGAGGCCTGCCATAGCGGGAGCCTGATTGGCAAGTACAAAAATGGAAATTACCTGCCAGCCGAGAGCGACCTGACTGTAGACGGCGAGTCCAACCGTGTGATATTCACCTCGGCCTCGACTGACACATCATCCTATGCAGATGTAGACGGCCCCGACGATCCCAATCCATCTGACAGCGGCAGCGAATCGATCTATGGATATATCATGGCTTTTTCTGAAAGCTCGGCGGACACGAACGGAGATGGCAAAGTCTCTTTCGGAGAGGCCCAACAATACGCATGGGATAACGACGTCACGCGCTTGAGGGGTGACAACATGCCCCAAATGCTACAAGCTGGATTGGACAGGGCTATAGTCTACCACCAATGCCTGGATTCCCAGGCGGGGAGCAAATTCAAGAAGCCTTTGTACGAGGTTGTGGAAAGAATCAGACCTGATGTGGACTTGGGGGTGAATCCAAAGATGCAGGCCACATTGAAAAGATAGACCACAAACCTACCGAAAATCTTTTTAGTAGATTAGAACTAACATATCTTCGATCGAGAGGGAGTTTATGATAAATGTCTGTTTGCGATGGTTGCTGCTTCTTTTGGTTTTGGTAACTTCCGTAACACTATGCAACGGAATTGATGACCATAGTGGTAATTTTATTTTGGTAAATGACTCCAGCCCATCTGATTGGTTCAATAGGGGTGGGACTCTTCTTAATCAAGGCAAGTATGATGAGGAATCCAAATCGCATGAAATCGCTATTCAGCTCGATCCCAAGCTATCCTCATTATCATGGTACTATCAAGGATTGAACAATCTGTTAAAACAGGAATATAATAAGTCTATTTTTTATTTTGATAGAGCCATCGAGATATATCCTAATTTGGAATTTGCCTGGAACGATAGAGGCGTTGCGCTTATTAACCTAGAAAGATACGAAGATGCCCATAAATCTTTCGAAAGGGCCATTGAGATTAATCCAAAATACCCAGTGGCATGGTACAACAAAGGCTACTTATTTTACATATTAGGGGACTATTATGAATCCATCAAATATTTTGATAAATCTATCAGCATTAATCATAAATATATAAACTCCTGGATTATGAAAGGTCTTGCCCTTGAAAAAATAGGGAGGTATAATGAGTCAGTCCTGTCTCTGGACTTAGGACTATTATTTAATCCGAAGAATGCACTAGCTTTGAACGAAAGAGGATTAGTGCTTTACAAATTAGGCAGATATAATGAATCAATCAGAACCTTTGATAGAGCCTTGGAGGTCAACCCATATGATATGTATTCGTGGAACAACAAAGGTATCGCTCTTGACGAGCTAGGTAGATATGAGGATGCCATTGAGTGCTATGATAAAGCAATCGAAGTCGACCAGAATTATTCCTTAGTGTGGAACAACAAAGGCTGGTCTCTCTACAACATTGGCAGACTCAATGAGTCCATTGAATGCTATGATAAAGCCATCTTACTCGATTTAAATTTTGTCCAATCCTGGAAAAATAAAGCTCTCGCCCTATATGCTCTCGGCCGTGATGTAGAGGCTGATTATGTCCTTGCTAGAGCTGAGATATTAGCAAATCTTTCAAACGACCAGCCTGATTTAGTGGAGGCTGCCTTTATTCGAGGTCATTTCAGCAATGGCAATGGAATCTGGCTGGCTGATGACTTCGGTTGGTTCTATTATAATTTGGATGAGGATCTGGGCGGAGAGGAGCTAAAAATTGATATGCAAGGAAAGACCGCGGAGAAAGGGCATATCATTTATTCTTCAAAGACTTGGATGCAGCAGTTTAAGTATGAGCCATGGGGTTGTTTCTATGAAGTGGCATTTTGGGGCAATGCTTACTTAGCCGGTTATCCGAAAAGCAGCTTTACAAAAGAGTTAAGCTCTATGGAAAGGGGCGAGCTAAGGTCAGTGCTCATGAATGACGATACGCCTCAAACTCTAAACTGCAATCGAACTTTAATCCTTCAGCAAGGTTATGTACTGGTGCCCCAAAAGATATCGAAGAAGAACTGTACAGTTGATTTCCTATTGCTTAAGAATGGCGTGCCGGTCTATGCGTCTATGGTGAGCATTGGAGAGAGCTTCGTCTACAAGGTCAACGACACCCCAATAATCCTGATTCATCTCGCTGATGTCATACAAAGAGGGTTTGAAGAATTAGCCAAGATAGATGGCATATTCCAAATCAGCGATGTCCCAGATATCAAGCTCTTTGAGGGCGCATTGGATGGAAATATGAAGCTGGATACCTTATCCAAGGAATGTATGGTATTTTGCAATAATATCTCTCTTTTGCTTAACAGAGACTCAGAGGTATTCCTTTTTTCTAATCTGAAACTGATAGTTCTTGATCAGCCCGATCTCGCCTATTATCCTGTTGGTGCTTTCTTTGATTACGGCGTGCATGAGATACGCGGGCCGGTTTATAGCGCCAGCTCATCCATTCCTGTCCGCATGGGCGACTATAACTCTTCGGTCGTTGCCAGATGGAACTACCTTAATTACAGCGGTTATTACTTCGATCAGAAGCAATCTCTGGGGGCAGAGACCCTTGCTTTTTTTGACATTAAAGGCAGGACTATAGAGCCAGCTAGAGCTCCTATTGTCTATCAAGAAAATAAAACTGTAGATCAGAGTGGTCTTCAATATACCACCTTAATGCAGCCCAGAGAGTTTGAATATCAGCCATGGGGCAACTATTTTGTTATAAGCTTCCTTGGTGCCACCTGGTTTGCAGGATACGATACAAGCCTTCAAGGTAAAATAGCATCTAAGAGCCTTCTGGAGGAAGAATGTTTAGGCCGGGTTCTACTGGACATGCAGTTGCAGGGGGCCAATATCTCGGAAGGAAATTACACCCTTAAAGAGGGCTATGAGATTCGAATCAGTGATTTGAGCAATGACAGCCTGTTTCTACAACTCTTGAAAGGAGGAAGCATTGTAGACAATTGGGTGGTTGAATCCAATGCAACATATATTTACAGGAAAGACCTTGAGAACGTCAAAGATATGCCCATCATAACAATGCACTTTTGCAATGTCTCTCATAACGGTACGCACAGTTTTGCTGCCGTAGACGGCATCTTCCAGATCTCAGATAGGTACATCCTTCCAATTGGTCAGGGAACTTGTTTAGGCAAATTGCAGATTGTCAGTGTCCAGCCCGATCATATTATCCTGGTCAATGATGATCCCATTAACCTCAATAGAGACTCGGTTGTCAACATAGGACCGGCAATGGACATTCATGTTGCAGACAATGACACTCTTCGATATTATCTCAATATGTCGGTATATGTTGTTCCATCTCCTAAGCCCCCTATGATTAAAGCTCTGGACAATGTTTCATCCTCTGCAACTGCAAACTTCAGCATGATTATTAAAGCTGCTGAGATACGACAAGTACAAGTTCAGATACTTGATTCGAGCAATAGGACAGTTTTCATCAGGGATATCACCAATCTTGGCCAGGGTTTTGGCGACTCATGGGATTTTAGCTGGAAATGGAATGCTACGACTATGATGATTAGTGATGATAAAAGCCTGGTCCTGGATGCCAGTGGCAACGTCGTGCCTGGATTGCTATACCTGAATTCATCCACATCCCCTCGACAGGTCGCAGTAAAATTCAATTCAGAGGGAAGAATTGGAGCAATAATGGACAGTGTGTCCATATATTACATATCCTGTGAAGAATACAAACAACTTAATAGTTCGCTTGATTACAATGCCATGCTGGCCAACAACACTTTTAGAAAGCAGTATCTTAAGATTGAGCCTGGAAAGAGCATTCTGCAGTTTGTCAATGTTATCAATGGCAAAATGGTTCCAAGCAATGTCAATCATACCCTGCAGGGCAATCTTGAGGCAATAGAACCTCATATATTTGCGGTAGGGGCCAAGCCGGGGCGATATGAGATTCAAGTGAGAGTGGAAAATGCTGTGAATGCTCTTAGATCTTTTGGGCATTTTTTCAATGTAACGAACACATTCGGCTTTGTGACCGATGAAAAAGGGAAAGCTGTTGGATGATGCATCTAGGATGATGCCGGCTGCTGGGAGTTCCTTGAGATCAATTCGGAGAACAGCACGCTGATAGGAGAGGATTATTATGGCTATTACTACCAGGATCTTTGGAAGGTCGGGCCCGCCCGTCACCGAGGCGGGCCTGGGCATGGATCCTAAACTCCGGGGCGATTAATAACCAGGTGCCTATAGATAGCGAAAAATTCGGAGCATGGTTATTATAATTATCACTATCTGGTCGGACACAATTCGACTCATAGCTATCGAATTTAGCTTACCTGGTTATTAAAATCGCGGAGTTTGGGATGGATGGCGTTTCGCGTGACATCAGCTATACTTATCATGTGCTCCCTATCTCTCGCCCTCTTCCTCTATGAGAACCAGGCCCTTGCTGTTCCAGGCTCTGGCGTTCTCGGCATCGATCTCGATGGCCCGCTCAATATTCTCGATAGCTTCTGCGTACCTGCTCAGGCGCCGCAAAGCCTCGCCCCGGCTAACCCAGGCATCGGCATTTAGCGGATCGACCTCCAGTGCCTTGTCGAAATGCTCTATTGCTTCATCATATCTGTGCGGTTTGGCAAGAGCCGCGCCTTTGTTGATCCAGAACTCGCCCCTCTCGGGCTGGAGGGCGATGGACCGGTTAAAGCAATCCAGAGCTGCATTGTAGTCTCCCATATTTCCCAGAGCTGCGCCTCGATTGCTCCATATCCTGGCGCCATTGGGATTCAGCTCAAGGGCTTTATCATAGTGACTTCCTCCCATGCCCCTGAAGGGGCAGGGCTTCCTGCTTCACAGAGCACCTTCGGGTTCTCCACAGGCTTGAATTCGACGCAGTCCGCGCCTACTACGTTGTTGCCCAATCCAAGTTCGACTTTACGGGGTACATGGTACAGGCAACTGACTTGTATTCCCGACCAAGCGAGTCTGAAGGTTAACGGTTGTACAGAAATTGCGGCCAGTATAGATATAGTTGATCTGTGCGGCGTGAAAGTAATGAAAGGGGTGCGATTCATCCCACCCCCTGAAGGGGGCGGGTCTTCTCTACCCCTTTACCCCGACGTTATGATGGCGTCAAAATATTCTATGGCCTGTGCGTATCTCTTTTGTTTGTAGAATACAACGCCTTTATTATTTTCCGCATCTGTGTAATGGGGATCTATCCTGAGGGCAGCATTAAAGGAAACAATGGCCTCTTCATGCCTGCCCAGCCGGCACAAGGTCAGACCTCTGCGGTTGCACAGCGTCGCGTCTTTTGCATCTAACTCAATGGCTTTGCCATAAAATGAGAGGGCTTCATCGAATTTGCCATTTTGATATAGAGCATCTGCTTTTTCTGCTAGGGAAATAGCATCCATGATAGGCACCGCCGGATTATGCTGAGAAGATAACTCCTAATGGGGGAATTTATAGCTTTTTGGCTCAAAATTTTAGGAATACAGTGGTTGCCTTGAAGATTTTACTTACTGGCAGAATCATCGAACTCAATCTTCTTTTGAGTTTGGAAAGACCCCGAATAGATCTGCTCACTTTTATTCATATTGATTGACCAGCCTCGCATGTTCTTGATGTTCCAGAGCCCCTCAAATGCCAGTGCTGTGTCATAATGCATTGTATTATTGAAACGATTTGCAGACCGGATGATATTGCTCTCGCTCTTGTCCACATGGCTTAGATTGAACCTCTCACTCACGCTGGCACCGATGCCTTTTTCGAATAGCGGCATTCTCGTGCTCTTGCTATTTTTAAGCTGTCCTCCCGTAAAGACCAGATCAGCCTTCTGGATGAAATCGACCTCTCTGCCAACTTTTGTCATGTTTCGAAGAGATTCTAGGTTGATTGATCCATAGCCTTTCATCCACCCTTTGGAATCCACGGCCCGGTCGTGAAATGACCCTTTGATGGAAACCTCTCCCTTGCCACTAACCGTTGATGACTCATCAAAGAAAAATCCCTTATCTGCAAAATAGTGAACATTGGGGCCGTAACCTGCCGCTTCGTTGCTGCAAAAAAAGCCCACTGCCAATGCTAGGGCCATTGCCGCCATGACGATCAGACCGAGCAAATTCCCTTTCACTGGAATTCTTGATGGCGAGATGAGATAATTAATCTTTTGATCGAATCTTTCGGCTAATGTACTTGCACAGAAACCCAGAAAAAATTATGGAATGGATTACATGTTATCGCAATACTTGGAGCTAAATCACCCCTTATATCCCATTTACTTAGCTGTGGCCCTCGCTGACAATATTTCTGACAATATAGTACCTCAGAGCATCAGCATCTGCCGTCTGCAGATTAATATCGCCAGCCAAAGATGCATACTTATTCTTGCTCAACTTAATGGGATTGCCTTTATTGTTCATGGAAATACGATCCCCTGAAATATCAGAGATCGCCAATTTGCCAAAGGATCTCCCATCTGTGATTGAGATAGGAGAGGCGGAAAGCTGCCAGACTCCATCGACGGTGGCCAGGTTTTGATCAGAACCTCTAAAGGCATTCTTGAAGTGAACTGCGATAAGGACCACATTTTTCTGATCACCCACATCTTCTTTGTAAAGGTAGGTCTTGTCAGCCATGGACGCATCATCCTTAGAAGGATACATGATTGCCGAATGCACAGTTAC
>JAQTYS010000206.1 GCA_028688175.1 Methanothrix sp.
TGCAGAGGGGTATCGCCAGAAGTCAACTCCCCTGTAGCGTGGTAGCCATCCTGGACAAGAATAACCTCTCTATTCTGGCGCAGTTTCGGTTGGAAAACAGGATAACAAGCTACTTTTACAGACCGGATCTCTCTCTCTCGCCCCAGCAAGCGGCCAACAGCGCCCAGTGGGAGTTCGGCTTTGCAGATGCGTTTATCATCCAGATACCGGCAAACTTGATAGAGCAAAGCGCGGCTGATCGTCATGCCGCTCTGCAAAAAGTAGCCTCTGAGCATATCGACTCGGAGTTTTTGAGGCTGGAAAATATGCTCAGCCTCATGCGCACCCGTCCCATATTTGGAGAAGCTGCCGAGCAGGTAGGCTCAAGGACGCTACTTCTGCTCCTGCCCCAGGATGCTAAGCTGCGAGGAAATGAAAAATCCATTTTAAAAGCGAGCCAGGCCAACAGTCTGCCGATTATAGAGGCAGAAGACATCAGGAACGGTAAATCTGCCGTGCGTGATCTGTGGCATTCCCTTAATTATGCAGCGGTGATCATTGCCGACCTTACGGGAGTAGACGGCGCTGTGATGTATGGCCTGGGCATTGCTCATACCCTGGGAAAGGAGACGATACTGATTCACCCGCAAGGCTCAAAATACCTGACGGATATTCCCAGGACACACAGGATAGAGTACGAGGAAAGCGATGCAGGCAGGACTAAGCTGGAAGACTCGCTCGTCCGTATGCTCGACGCCATACTGGCGCCTGTTGTGAATGATTAGGCTATTGGCCTGGGAAAGTTTCACCGGGCCTATAATGTTATATATGTCTTGCATTTATACGAAGCTCCGACTCCGAATTCAGGTCTCCGAGCTTCATTTGACCCAGGAGGGGAAAAGAGGTTGAAAAAGATAAGGTTGGCAATCGCGGGCTTGGGAAACTGCGCAAGTTCCCTGATTCAGGGGATCGAATACTATAAACATACTGATGAGAAAGAATGCATAGGGCTTATGCATTATGATGTGTGTGGTTACAGAGCTGGCGATATAGATGTGGTGGCGGCCTTCGACATTGATGCGCGCAAGGTAGGCAAGGACGTAGGCCAGGCCATATTTGCGCCACCTAACTGTACCAAGGTGTTCTATCCTGATGTTCCCCGCAAGAATGTAGTGGTCAAGATGGGGCCGGTTTTAGACGGATTTGCTCCCCACATGCTTAATTATCCAGAGGATAAACGATTCGTTATTGCTGATGCCAAGCCATGCGACGTAAGACACGAACTGGAAGACTCCGGCGCGGATGTGCTGGTAAATTATATGCCTGTAGGCTCGGAAGAGGCAACCCGCTTTTATGCGCAAGCTGCCCTTGATGCAGGCGTAGGCTTCGTCAACTGCATGCCGGTCTTCATAGCTTCCAATCCAGAGTGGGGCAGGAAATTTCAGGATGCTGGTGTTCCAATTGTCGGCGATGACATAAAATCTCAGATTGGTGCCACCATTGTGCATCGCGCTCTTACCCAGCTCTTCAAGGACAGAGCCTGCGCGTTGGACAGGACCTACCAGCTCAACATTGGCGGAAATACCGATTTTCTGAATATGCTCAATCGAGAGAGGCTAAAATCCAAGAAGATCAGCAAGACGCAAGCTGTGCAGTCCATTCTGGATGTGCCACTCAATGATGATGATATACACATTGGTCCCTCAGATTATGTGCCATGGCAAAAAGACAACAAGGTCTGCTTCCTGAGGATGGAGGGAAGAGTCTTTGGAGATGTGCCCATTAATCTGGAGCTGCGCCTCTCAGTAGAAGACTCGCCTAATAGCGGTGGAAGCTCCATTGATGCCATAAGGATCTGCAAGCTAGCCAAAGACAGAAAGATCGGAGGGCCGCTTCTGGCTATATCCGCATATACCATGAAGCATCCGCCGGTCCAGTATCCCGATGAAATGGCAAAAGAGATGGTGGACAAGTTCATCATTGGTTAAATAATGTCCTTCTTTCAATATGCAAACGCCGCTGCTGTAGAGATGGTCCCCGGACTGATTCGCAGGACCCTGGTGAGCACCGATAATCTGATGATTTGCCGGTTTGACCTGGACACTGGTGTAGAAATCCCAAGCCATTCTCATCCCCATGACCAGGCAGGTTATGTGGTTTCTGGAAAGATACGCATTACCGTGGACGGCAGAAGCTGTGATCTTGGAGCGGGGGATAGCTACTCTGCTCCACCCAATGTCTTGCACTCGGCGCAGGCTCTGGCGGCATCTGTGGTAGTGGATACATTCTACCCACCCAGAGATGATTATCGCGCCATTGCAGAAATGATGCCCCCGATTTGATAATTTTTCCGTTCGCGAAAGACAATAAAGCAATATGTATAGATCAACTTTTGAAATAAAATTTGATAAAGATTAATGCATAAAACATTTAAGATAGAAAAATTTAATTACATGCATAAGAAACTATTTTTATTGGCAATTGCGAAATAGCGAAATACATACAAAGATATTCAAGAGGGAGAAAAATGGTGCACACTTTGCGTCCAAGACAGCTTGATTATGCCAGAAAAATTAACGAATACTTGAAAAACAGCCGTCCAGAGGAACTACTCGATTTGGAGGGGCCGGGTACAGAATCATTAGCCGCCTGGTTCTTAGGACCAAAGGCAGAAAACCAGAATCTTTTTTCAGAGCTGATAATGCAAGCAGTCAAAGCAAACTGCAATGATCGAAAGGAGTATTTCATTAAAGACCCTAAATATGTCACGGAAGAGTTAAAGAGAAGCGAGGAATATATAAATTGTGTAGAATATATGAAACTTGAATACAACGATTTATTAAAAGATCTAAAGAAATCAGTTCCATTTTTTAGCTATCGATATCAGGCACATATGAACTGGGACCTGACCATCCCAGGAATGCTGGGCTATTTCTCCGCGATGCTCTACAATCAGAACAATGTGGCTGCAGAAGCCTCGCCCGTCACATCCCACCTGGAAGCGCTGGTTGGAGACGATCTCTGCAAGATGCTGGGATTCCGCGTCACAGATTCAAACGATGAAAATGCTATTTTGCCGTGGGGGCATATAACCTGCGATGGATCAGTCGCAAATCTTGAGGCCATGTGGGCCGCACGCAATCTCAAATATTATCCAATTTCCGTAGCCTCTGCCCTGAGAAACGAATCCGCCCTTGAGGCGGCAAGAGGTATGCTCGTTCCCCTTCCGGATGGCAGATGCCGCCAGCTAATTGACCTGGATACCTGGACTCTTTTGAATCTGGGAATTGATGATGTTCTCGCTCTCACCCAGAGGATGCAGTTGGAGTACGGAATATCTGCACAGGCAATTACGGACGCTCTGGATCCGTACACCATTCAGAGCCTGGGATTTGATGAATTCAACAGACGCTTCATTAAAGATACACCACCTTCTGTCCTGATGGGGCCTGCTACCAAGCACTATTCCTGGCCGAAGAATGCTGCCGTTCTCGGTATTGGGAAGAACAATTTCTTGAATATTAATGTAGATATGGATGCCCGGATGGACATCAAACATCTGCGAACACAACTGGATAAATGCTTAGCAGCCAAGCAGCCGGTTCTAATGGTTGTTGTGGTATTAGGTTCAACAGAAGAAAGCGCAGTTGACCCACTGGCCAGAGTGATCGCTTTAAGGGACGAATACCGCAAGTCAGGGCTGGAATTTGCCATCCACGTCGATGCTGCCTGGGGCGGTTATTTTGCCAGCCTTCTGAGAAAGCCGCATAAAAGCACATCTGATGCGGCAACAGATAGCTGTACGCCGGACCTCATGCTGAGCGATTATGTAACAAAGCAATACAATGCCATTTCCCTTGCCGAATCGGTTACAATTGATCCGCATAAGGCAGGCTATATTCCTTATCCCGCAGGAGGGCTTTGCTATCGTAATAAGAGTATGAGAAACTTGGTCGCATTTCTGGCACCGGAGGTCTATCACGGTGAAAAAGTCGATGCTTCCATGGGCGTCTTCGGCATTGAAGGATCAAAACCGGGAGCTTCTGCGGCAGGCGTTTATTTGAGCCATCGTATTATTCGACCGGATCAGAGCGGCTACGGAAAGATTCTCGGAAAAGCGCTCTTCAACAGCAAACGCTTCTATTCAGGGATTATCACCTTGGCAGAACCGGATGATCCATTCATTGTCGTTCCCGTGCAGCAAATACCTGCGGAGAGGGAGGGCAAGAGCCAAAAAGAGATTGACAAACAGCTGGAAGAGATAAAGAAGAATATTGTCGAGAAAGAGAACAAGGATATAAAGCCCAAAGATATGAAGCTGCTGAAAAAACTGGGATCCGACCAGATCATTATCACCTATGCCTTTAATTTCAAAGACAAGAATGGCTCTCTCAACACAGACCCCAAGAAAGCCAATGATTTCAATCATAAGATCTTCGAGGCCCTCAGCCTATCACCAGATAAACCAGACCATAAGCCATCGCTCATCATCACCACATCTCAGTTTGAACCCGAGGTTTATGGCAAGGAGTTTGTGCGCGCCTTTATGAAACGTCTGGGTGTCGATGATGCCAATTTGATAACCATGAACTTTTTATCATCGACTACTATGTGTCCCTGGCTTACGGATACGGAAAAAGGCAACTTTATCCCGGAACTCACAAATGCACTTAGAGAGGCAGTCCTCAAGGTTGTGGATGATTTTCAAGCATAGAAAAATCTCGCTGGTTGGCAGCCAGCGAGGTTTGCCCTTCCTAAGCCTTCAAGCCAAAATCGATAGAAATCCCCATCAACTTGCCATCTTGGAAGTATCCGTAAACAGGATAATTGCCCGGACCAGGTTTGAAATGAATGCTATTGCCACCGTCGCTTGCTACAATTAAGCCCGTTACCACATTTAGATATCCAATGATCCTGCAGTCAGAATAGAGGCTTGCCACACTTTGCATCTGATTGGAGCTTTTCGCTGCACTCGATGCAAAGGGCTCCCCACCTACCCACGCACTGCCAATGCCTTTGTTAAAGAGGTTCTCTGCA
>JAQTYS010000207.1 GCA_028688175.1 Methanothrix sp.
CTATCGCCTCTGGTTTTGGCTCGAATGATGTATCGTATCTTCCTCTCTGTTAGCTTTACGACTTTATTCTTCTTTCCCATGCCAAATTGATGGGTATATAAAGTCAAAGGTTTCGGGACTACACACAAAGCTTCCGGTAAGGCGACACAAAAATTTCTGTTGGGAATGCAAGCACCCAGGTAGATAGATCAATTGAGGATCAAAGATTCGTACCAAAAATAAGATATCAGAGTACTATCAGAAAAATACCATGAAGTATAATGATCGACCTCATCCTCCCTGCCTGCATTGCTCTTGGCTTCGTTCTTGGAATCATAAGCGGCCTTACTCCTGGCCTGCATCTGAACAACTTCGCAGCCATGCTCTTAGCCGTCTCGCCGCAACTGTTGGCCTGGGGCCTTACACCATTCGAAATGTCCTCGATCATCCTCTCCGCCAGCATCTCGCAGACATTCTTTGATGCCATTCCTGCGGTCTTTTTAGGCGCGCCTGATTCCGAGACAGCCCTGACAGTTCTGCCCGGCCAGAGGCTCATGCTGGAGGGACGCGGCATCGAGGCGGTGCGCCTCTCAGCCCTGGGAAGCGCGGGGTCGGTGCTCTTTGCCGTTCTCCTAATCATCCCCCTATCCTGGACTATCTCCAGCTACTACGATTATCTCACAAAATACGTGGGCATTCTTCTTCTGGCCATCGCCCTTATGATGATCAAATCAGAGAGAGGCCCATGGATTGAAGGGCAGGGCTCCTGGGTGCATTACAAGTACAAGGCCATAGCTGCATTGCTCTTTTTAACCAGCGGCCTTCTCGGCACATTTGCCTTCGATCATGAAGAGCTGACAAGCTCGCCTCTGGGCCTGGAGCCGCAGGTGCTGCTTCCCCTTCTGTCCGGCATCTTCGGAGCCTCCTCCCTCCTGCTCAGCTTTTCCACAAAGATGCAGATCCCTGAGCAAAAGGAGAGCGAGATCCGGCTGCCAGCCAGCGCTCTTGCCAAAGCACTCTTCTCCGGCGGCCTGGGCGGCTCCGTCGTTGCCTGGATTCCCGGCGTCTCGCCTTCTGTGGCAGCGATCACTGCGCGCATGGGCGCGATCCCCGGCCCAGAGGAGTTCCTGGTCTCCATTGCCGGAGTCAACACCGCCAATGCCCTCTTCTCGCTGGTGGCGCTCTATGTCATCGACAAGCCTCGCAGTGGGGCCGCCGCCGCCATCCAGGAGCTGATGGCTCTCGATCAGAGCACATTAATCCAGATGATAATAATAGTAGTAATAGTGGCGGCGGCGTCCTACCTGGCTTGCATCGCTGCCGCCCGCCTTGCCGGGCGGGCCATCGTCCGGCTGAACTATCGGCTGCTCTGCCTCACTGTGCTGCTCTTCCTCGTGGCCATGACCTATGCCTTCACCGGGCTCTTCGGGCTGTTCATCTTCTTTCTCTCCACGGTGGTGGGCCTGATTGCGCCGGTGGCGGGAATTCACCGGACGCACGCCATGGGGGTGCTGATGCTGCCGCTGATACTGAGGTATATTTAGAGATTGACGGGAAATAATTTACTCAATAATCCTGGATTTTAACGGGTTTATACGTGGTTCAATCGAATAATTCCATTTCGGATATAATTCGTGCTAATTAATTTTTAGTCGAGCCAGATCCTCATCCTGTATTTTTTTCCCTGTTTCATAGCTTCCAATAAATTTATCTTCAAGGCCGCCCATCACTTCTCAGTTGAAAAGAGTGGAGGTTAATTTGATGCTTGAAAAAACCAGGATAATTTTGAGCCTATTGTTCATTGCAGCCATGCTATGCGTGGGCTGCAGCTTCGCTCAGGATAGCGAGGCAGCAAAATCAAACCTATTAGACGCGGCAAATGAGCTGGGCCTCACCGAATTCGCTGCAGCCATCGAGGGCGCGGGACTTGCGGATACCCTGAACAACCAGGGTGTGCTCCTCATCGGCCCTGGCTCTTTCGTGATCTTCGCACCCAGTGATGCCGCCTTTGCACAGGTCGACGACATCGACATGAATGCCGTCAAGGAGAACGCCACCGAACTGAAAAGGATACTGGGCTATCATATCATCTGGAATGACGCCAGCTTTGAGAATATCACAGAACTGTCCTCTGCCAGGACAATGCAAGGAGAGAATCTGACCATCGATAGCATTGATGGCCTGAAGGTAAACGGAGCCAATGTAACGGCATCCAAGAGCTACAACAACGGCACAATCTATGTGATCGACAGAGTTCTGCTGCCCAAGACTGCATCCATCCTGGGTGTGGTTGAGGCTGCCAATGACCTAGGTGCTAAGAAGTTCGCCGCGGCCATCAAATCTGCGGGCCTCGCAGACACGCTCAACGGCCAGGGACTGATGGGCATGGAAAGCCTTTCCGAAGGGCCATTTACGGTATTTGCTCCCAGCGACAGCGCCTTTGACGCAACCAAAGCCACTATTGATGCCATAAGCAAGAAAGATGCCGGAATGATGAACCTCCTCACCTACCACATGGTTAATTCCAAGAGCCTGCTCAATGCCACTGATAGCAATTCCGCCAAGACCATGCAGGGAGACTCCCTGGCAGTCGATGCAAACTTGGGCCTGGTGGGCGGCGCCAATGTTCTGAAGTCCGAAAGGTATGCTAACGGTATTGTCTATGTCATAGACCAGGTGCTGGTACCCATAAGGCTCGCCATGTAAAGCGAGAGTAAGATAAAAATATTTTTTTATCGGCACAACGCCATTACCGCATCTAACGCTTAAGCGGGCACTTTATCGATCTCCAGCCGGCCATGCCACCCAAGACAACGCACAGCCTCTTCCATCCCTGTGCCTTCAGATAGCTGGCCGCCACCATCGACCGCATGCCGCTGCCGCAGAAGATGACTACTTCCCTATCCCTGGGCACCTCATGCATCCTCTCGGCGATGGCAGTGATGGGAATATGCTGGCTATTCTCGATTCTGCCCTCTCTGGCAAGCTCACTGTCAAATCTGACATCCAAAATCCATACCCTCTCGCCTTCATCAAGCTGGCGGCAGAGCTCTTGCACTGTTTGGGTTCTGATAGAATCCGACTCCAGCCCGGACATATGCCAGCTGAGCATGCCTCCCGCCAGAAATCCGGCGATGTCATCAAACCCCAGGCGCAGGAGAATGACAGATATGTTCTCTACCAAATTGCCCTCACCCACGAGAAGAATGGGTCGGTCATAGCTGAGAAACCATCCGGCAAAGCTGGCCAGACCATCCAGCCAGATGGATTGTGAACCTGGAACATGAGCGGCAGCATAGGCCAGCTCCTGGCGCGTATCCAGGATCTGGGCATTGTGCTTCTCAAAAAGAGCCAAAAAGCTCCTGGCATCCAGGGGCCTGGGAGACGAAAGAGCCCCCAGAAGAGGCCTGCCCTCCAGGTTCACCTTCTCCATGCGGCGAAAGTAAGGCGGCCTATCCGGTTGGCTCTGCAAAATGAAGGCCACGAACTGCTCTTTGCTCCCTGCCTGCAGCCGGGCATTGTGCTTCCGCTCGATGCCGATACTGGTCCAGAGACGCTCGGCAATCGACTCGCCGCAGACCGAGCCGGACCCATGCGCCGGGCAGAGGATGACCTCATCTCCCAGCGGCAGTATTCTGGAAAAGAGACTCTCGTAAAGCTGTCCGGCATTCTCTGCGGCTAAATCTCCGCCCAGCAGATCGATTCTGCCCACCTCTCCGGCAAAGAGAGCATCCCCGCAAAAGAGCATCCAGGGAATTTCGGCGGGATCACGCAGCAGATAGCTCATGCTTCCCGGAGTGTGACCAGGCGTAGCGAGAGCTTCGATCTCCAGGCGGCCCACCTTCCATCTCTGGCCGGCGGTGACGGCATGCCCATACTGGTAATCCCATTGACCGTCGGCATGCCAGACCTCAGCCCCCGTCCGGGCAGCCAGCTCCATCGATCCTACAAAATAGTCCTCATTCCTGTGCGTCTCCAGGACAAAGGCAATCCTCATTCCCGCTTCGTCTGCCATTCTTACGTATTCGTCAACATCCCTTTTGGGATCAATTACCAGGGCTAGATTCTTGTCACCGACCAGATAAGAGTAATGCGCAAGGCCTGCAGAGACAATCCTTTCCAAGAGCATTTATTCCACCCCGATTCCAGGAGAGCTTTGGCAATTAAAGACATCATCAGCGCGCAGAAGCACCGGCTTGGGGAGATAAATATCATAACTTCCTCCACAGCAATTCAGCCAGCCATCAAAGGCCTTTTTTTTAGAGTAGCTGTCGTTGATAGCAAAATTTTCGGTTATATGATATGTGCCAATGTATTCCTCTTCAATTTCTATAGCCGGATTCTTCCAGGCATGACCATCGATTCCCGAAAGCACGCCGATTTGCACCTTGCCGCTCGTAACGGTTTCATCGATCTGCATCTGAGTTGTGGCATAGTTTATATTTTCATATTCACTCTGCATGCTGCGAGAAGTGGCAGTATATTCCCTCTTGCCAGAAACACCCTGGGCAAAGCCAATTTCGTGACTCATAGAGGTAGCGGAATTTGCATTGGAAAGCTTCGTCCGGCTGCCTATTCCTCCGCCAAGGGCAAAAGGATGAGATGAATAGTAACCGCTTCCCGGCGCAAGGTCCACGGGAGCGCTGGATATACTGCTCTCGCTTATAAAAGAGAGAGCTGAATTATTATAATCAGAAACAAGATTATGAGAAGCTGCGGGGGCGACTGACGCCACTGCCAGTGAAATCATGATGGTTAGTATTGGAATAATTCTTTCTTGCATTGTCCAGGGACCACCCTAATATCGTGTGCTTTTTTTTATATTTGAATCGATCGGAACAAGTAGGCTAAGAAAGGCTGCGATATCACAAATTTAGCCTCCAGATAGTGTAATTAAGAAAAGCAGCAAAGCTTACCCAGACGATATAAGGAACGAGAAGCAGAGCAGCGTCTTTGCGGATGTACCAGAACCGGATGATGCAGTGCAGTATGAGAAGCCAGAGGAATGAAATTACTACTAATGCG
>JAQTYS010000208.1:0-2465 GCA_028688175.1 Methanothrix sp.
TATGTTGGAGGGCTTGATAAAATTACTTGCGGGATTGGAGCAATTTGTTCACAGTATCCTCATGATACTTGATCTCATATTCCTGTTCTGCCAATTTCGCTGTAACGAACTCCAGCAATTTTCCAGGAGTCACAGGCTTTTCTAAATATGCGTCTGCCCCCAGGTTCAGGCATAGAATGGCATTTTCTCGAGTGGAAAAACCCGTGATAATGATCTTTTTCATCTCCGGATTAAGCTGGTTAAATTCAGAGAGAAGAGCAGTACCATCCATATCAGGAAGCTTGGTATCGATTAATGCCAGGTTAAAATAATTGCTTTGCACCTTTTCTATGGCTTCACTGCCGGTCTCTGCCGTATCAGTTAGATAACCTTTCCGCTCTAAGATTAGCTTGAAGCCCTCGAGTATGCCTCTATCATCGTCAATAATCAATATGCATTTCTTATCTATATTAACTCCCCCACTATAAAGCCAATCAAAATAAAAAAAACTGAAGCCTCGGACGGGATTCGAACCCGCGACCTCGTCCTTACCAAGGACGCGCTATACCGGGCTAAGCTATCGAGGCGCCAAGAGCCCCTTGTGCTGCTCACCCTTCAAGAACCTTTCGGTTGGCTATGCCTTCTCGCCTCTTCGTAAACGTCTTCCGTCCTCTTGGCAATTCGATCCCAGCTAAACTCAGCATCAATCCGGCTGCATCCTGCCTGGGCCAACTTCGTCATCTCTTCGGGATTGGCCAGCAGCCGGTTTATGCACCAGGCAATTGACTCCGGTTGAATATAGGCCAGGAGACCGTCCTCAAAATTGTTGATTATGCTCACCGCCTCCGTCGCTACCACCGGCTTGCAGGCATCCCAGGCCTCCAGGACCACAACGCCAAAAGGCTCATTTCTGCTAGGAACGCACATCAGGTCGCAGGCATTGACCAGCTCCTCTTTCTCGGCGCTGGTGGTGTATCCTAGGAATCGGCAGGCATCCGCAACACCAAGCTCGCGAGCTCTTCTCTCGCAGTCCGGCCTCATACCTCCTTCCCCCATGAAGACAAAACGAGCATCTGATCTGTTTCTCAAGATATGAGGCACAGCCTCTACCAGGAGATCCGGTCCCTTCTGGATGCTCATCCTGCCGCAGAAAAGCACTAAGGGCGCCATGGGGTGTATGCCGTACTTCTCTTTAACTCGGCCCGCGTCCAGCCCCTTTCTCATCTTACCCATAATGATGCCGTTTGGTATGATGCGGATCTTCTCTTCAGGCAGGCTGTATATCCACATCAACTCGTCTTGCATGCGCCTGGTGGTCACAATCACCTTGGCGGCTTCGTAGCATCCCAGCCACTCGCGATGGGAGATCTCCTGAGATATGCCGTAACCGAAGTGATTTCCATTCCTGCCCCATTCTGAGCTATGCATGGTCAGGAGGAATGGCAATCCGAAGTTGTCCTTTATGCGAGTGAGCGCACCCACCGGATGCCAATCATGACCGTGCACTATATCGAATTTACCAAAGAGCTTTTGCACTGCACCAAAACGATCATAGAGCGCATCGCACATGCGGTTCATCTGAGCCAGGACATCTCCAGAGCTATCTACATCTGCCCTCTGGTAATGGACGCCGTTGATCTTGTCATAGGATTCAAAATCACCTCTGCGCGTAAAGATATGTACTTCATGTCCTCTTCTGGCCAGCGCTTCTGAGATCTCCGAGACGTGGGGGGCCACACCGCCCACCTTTATTGAGTATAAGCTCTCCCAGGAAAGCATTCCAATTCGCATTTCTTCACCGATATTTTCTTGCTCTGTAGCTACTGTTATTCGTCTTTCATCGATACGATACGCATTATGAAATACGTTAAGAATGAAATAGGGCAACCCACAGTCAATTAGGCTCGGATAATTGATTAACTTTTCGGCGCACTAATATCACTTTTTGCTAATGCCGAAAGCTTGCTGCCGCATATTCAGGGGCAACGGAGTTGATGTAAACACCGGTACCCCTCTCAAAGCCAGCGATCTTGGAAATAGCCGGCTGAATTCGGATATTAAGATGATAGCCGAAAGGAAGCTGAAAGATCATGGAGTTTGAGGGCGGATCGTTCAAGACGGATCGCATGGCTCCCAGGACCTGCATCAATAGAGCTGCCAGGCTTTTGCCTTCCGCCTCATGCATCTCTCCCAGATTGGCAAAATGCCTTTTAGGCAAGATCCAGGTCTCATAGGGTGCCTGAGAATAAAAGGGTGCAATTAGAATCCAGTCTTCGTTTTCGCTAATAAGCCGGCATGACTCCTTCTCTTGCTCAACGATATTGCAGAACGGACAGCGCGAAGCACGGCTGATGGCATCCAGCTCCCTTTTAATCATGGGGGGAAGAATAGGAAGAGTGACGAGCTGAGAATGGCTGTGAGATAATGATGCTCCTGCCTCCTTGCCCCAATTCTTAAAGATGGATACATATTTCACAAGGCCATTT
>JAQTYS010000208.1:2475-4970 GCA_028688175.1 Methanothrix sp.
AGCCGGATTTTCTCTGTGCCTTGGACTGTCTACAATCACCTCGTGAAAGCCCTGCCCTGGCAAGGCAAACCATTCTGTAGTGGCAGGCTCGGGGCATGGGACCATGGCCGCGAAGACATTGGGAAAGACACGCATCTCCCAGCCCGAGATTCGAGCCGGGCCATCGGATGACACACCTTGTTTGGTGTAAACCGCAACCGCAGGTGGAGTCATCTCCTCGTTTCCCGGACAAAATGGGCAAGCTGCCTCGTCTCCCGACCTCGCCTTTTCCATTTGGAAATCAGACGGCCTCTTGCCGCGCTTTGGGGCAATTATGCAGTACTCATCCAGGAAGTAATGTCTTCTTAACTCCGACATAGTCTTCGTCCTCTCTTATCCTCTTTCGGGAGGCCACTTCCATATATAGTATTGCTCTTGAGGCCCTCGGAAAGACCACCGAAGCAGAGGCTGCCTTCGCCAAGGCCAGGGAGCTGGAGGCAACTGGACCTGCCACGTAAGTGCACAAAACCGGTGCACCTTTCTATTCTCCTTTTTGAATCCGACAGAGATATATTCTTCACATACTTCATGGATTTATGAGGGTCTATGCTGCGTTCATCCTTCTGCTTTTGATGGCATCAGCACAATGTCAACAGACCGCGGAAGACTGGTTTGATAAAGGCTTTGCTCTACAGAACCAAAGCAAGCTCGACGAGGCTATCAGGGCTTATGACGAGGCTATTAAGCTCGATCCCAACCTTGCAATAGCATGGAGCAACAAAGGCCTTGCTCTCAGTAGTCATGACAAGTACGATGAGGCGATCAAAGCATGTGATGAAGCCCTCAGGCTAGATCCAAACCTTGCAATGGCCTGGAACAACAAAGGCCTTGCTCTCCTTGGCAATGGCAAGTACGATGAGGCCATCGAGACGTTTGACGAGGCCATCAGGCTAGATCCCAACGATGCCATGGCCTGGGGAAACAAAGGCCTTGCTCTCAGTAATCAGGACAAGTTCGATGAGGCGATCAAGGCGTGTGACGAGGCTATCAGGCTAGATCCCAAATTTGCAATGGTTTGGAATAACAAAGGCTTTGTTCTCGCTATCCAAGGCAAATACGATGAAGCCATCAAGACGTGTGAAGAAGCCATCAGGCTCGATCCGAACCTTGCAGCACCCTGGAATAACAAAGGAACTGCTCTCACAGGCCAGGGCAAGTACGATGAGGCTATTAAAGCATGTGAAGAGGCCATCAGGCTGGATCCCAACGATGCCTTGGCCTGGGGAAACAAAGGCAATACACTCAATTACCTGGGCAAGTACGATGAGGCTATCAAGGCATGTGATGAGGCCCTCAGGCTAGATCCAAACCTCGCAGGCGCCTGGTCCAACAAAGGTGTTGTTCTTGGAAAACAGGGCAAGTACGCTGAAGCCATCAAGGCATTTGATGAGGCCATCAGGCTAGATCCCAGCTATGAAGATGCCATGTTCAACAAAGGCCTTACACTTAATGTTCAGGGCAAATACGATGAAGCCATCAAAGCTTATGACGGAGCTTTAAGGCTGAATCCAAACGATGCCATGGCCTGGTATAACAAAGGCCTTGCTTTCTATAACCTGACTAAGTATGATGTGGCCATCGAATATTACGACGAAGCCATCAGGCTCGATCCTAAACTTGCGATCGCCTGGACCAGCAAAGGGGTTGCTCTTTATGATCAGGGAAAGTACGACGAAGCCCACAAGTGCTTCGATGAGGCCCTCCGGCTAGATCCTAACCTTGTTATAGCCTTGAATAACAAAGGCAATGTCCTAAATGTCGAGGGCAAGTATGATGAGGCAATAACGACATTTGAAGAGGTCCTCAGGTTAGATCCCAACTACGACGAAGCATGGTCTAACAAAGGCGTTGCTCTCAAAAATCTAGGTAGGTACGATGAGGCCATCCGAGCATATGATGAGGCCCTCAGGCTCGATCCGAACATTGCAGCCGCATGGGTCAACAAAGGCAATGCACTCATTATTCAGGTCAAATACGATGAAGCCATTGAAGCTTTTAACAAAGCAATCAATCTGAACCCAAAATTTGCTGAGACCTGGTATAATAAAGGCATTGCTCTTATGAATCTAGGCAAATACGATGAAGCCATCAAAGCTTACGATGAAGCTATCAGGCTGGATCCCAACGATGACGAATCATGGTCAAACAAAGGCACTATTCTCAGTCGACAGGGCAGTTATGATGACGCCATCAAGGCGTATGATGAGGCATTGAGGCTTGATCCAATAGATGCCCTCGATTGGTCCAATAAAGGCGTTGCTCTCGGTATTCAGGGCAATTACGATGAGGCCATAAAGGCTTTCGACGAGGCTATCAGGCTGAATCCCAACCTTGCAATGGCATGGAATAACAAAGGCCTTGCCCTTGATGCCCTCGGAAGGAGCACCGAAGCCGAGGCTGCCTTCGCCAAGGCCAAGGAGCTGGGAGCAACGGGACCTGCCGCGTAAGTGCACAAA
>JAQTYS010000209.1 GCA_028688175.1 Methanothrix sp.
TCCTCTATGCCCAGCTGCATGTCTTCGCCCAGTCGGGTACCACCCCCACCTTGGATGTCATCGTGGAATCGGATGATGCCGAAGGCTTCGCGGACCCAACGACCCGCATCACCTTCGCTCAGGTGGCCGGCGCCTCCGTGCCCACCGCCACATGGTCCACTCCGGTGGCCGGGGCCATCACTGATACCTGGTGGCGGGTCAAGGCCACCCTGGGCGGTACTGACCCATCATTCACCATCGCCGTCGCGGTAGGCATCCGCTAGCCGCTCCCTACATAGCCGTCTCGTAAAGGGGCCACCTTCGGGTGGCCTTTTTCTTTGGAGGTATCACATTGGCCACACCACACGTCTTGAAGAACGCCTACCTCCGCGTGGGCGGGAGCGACATAACCAGCTACCTGCGCTCTGTCAAGGCCACCATCGGCTATGACGAACGGGAATGCACCGTGATGGGCAACGCCGCCCACTGGAGCATCCCAGGCCTTGAGGATTGGAGCATCGAAGTCGAGTGCAACCAGGACTACACCGACAATCTCTTGAACGAGCTGCTGGACACCTGGACGGGTGCTGACGCTGCCGTCGCCATCATCCTGAAGCCCAACGGCGCCACCACCAGCGCGGCCAATCCCAAGTACACCAGCAACGGCCGTATCTTTGTGGATACGCCCATCTCTGGCGCCGTGGGTGACCTGGCCACGGTCTCATTCACCATCAAACCCGGCGACGGTACTGCCCTCGTCCGCGCGGTCGCCGACTGATAGATGGCCAAGGCCGCCATCCAGATCGAGGGCGTGAAGGAACTGCGCTCTGCCTGCAAGGCTACCGGCGACAAGATCGGTATCGCGCAGCTCAAAGAGGCTCATGGCAAGGCGGCCGAGATCGTCCGGGCGGCCGCCACTGCCAAGATGCCCTTTGGGAGTGGGGCCTTGCAGCAATCATGGAAGGCCAAGGGCCTGCAGACGGGGGGCGTGGTGGAATCCAAACTCCGCTACGCCGGTATTCACGAGTTCGGTGGCACGGTCTACTGGAAGGGCCGGAAGGGTGGTTACCAGGTCGACACCAAGGGCAACGTCTACCGCGCCCGTAATCACAAACTGTGGCGGAAACTCCCTGTCCTCAAGCCGCCCAACTCATATTTTGTCTACCCGGCCATCCAGACCAAAGAGCAAGAGATTGTGGAGACCTACGTAGAGGAGATCTACAAGGTCGCCGGACGATTCTTCACTGATGACTAAGGGGGCAGCATGCAGATTGCATTGAACGTGGACGATCTCACGCTGGGTGAGATCGAGGAGATGGAGCAGGCCGCCGGGCTCAAGCTGTCCGAACTGGGCAACGGCTCTGCCCGGTCCACCATCGCTCTCATCTGGATATCACAGCGCCGGATTGACCCGGCCTTCACGTTGGACGATGCCCGCGCGCTCAAGGTGACCGAGCTTGAGTTCGCAAACCCTACCGTAGCGGGCGATTCCTAGCGGACATCCCCGCTCTCTGCAAGTTCTACGGCATCCCGCCGTCTGAGTTTTACCGCATGTCCCTTGCTGAGTACACCGCTCTGAAGCAGTACGCCATCGAATACCTGGAGGCCGCCAGTGGCCGGTAAGAATGTCAAGGTCGTCATTCTGGGCGATGCTAAAAGCGCGGCTGAGGCTTTCAATCAGGTATCAGAAAGCGCAGGCAAGTCAGAGAGCAAGTTGGCGTCTATTGGCGCCAAGATGTCGTCGGTCGGCGCCACCATGACCAAGTCGGTCACGTTGCCTCTTCTGGCCGTGGGCGCGGGTGCGTTGATGGCGGCCCAGCAGTACGACGATGCTGCGGACACCATCCGCGCCGGTACGGGTGCCACCGGCGAGGCGCTGGAGGGCCTGACTGGATCGTTCCAGAAGGTGTTTACTACCGTGCCCGCTTCCGTGGACGACGCTTCCAAGGCCATCGCCGACCTCAATACCCGTACCGGTCTCACCGGCACAGCTCTGGAGAACATGGCCGCTCAGGTACTCAACCTCTCCCGTCTCACCGGCGAGGATCTGGGCGGCATCATTGCCTCTACCACTCGCGTCTTTGGTGATTGGAGTATCGCCACCGAGGACCAGGGCGAAGCGCTTGACTACTTGTGGAAGGTCTCGCAGGGCACGGGCATCGGCGTGACTCAGCTCTCGGACAAGGTGGTGCAGTTCGGGGCTCCGCTCCGACAGCTAGGCTTCGACTTTGAAACCTCCGCCGCCATGATGGGCAAGTGGGAGAAAGAGGGCGTCAACATTGAACTGGCCCTGGGTGGTATGAAGATCGCCCTGGGCAAGTTCGCTAAGGCGGGCGAAGATCCCGTCAAGGCTCTGCAGTCTATCTCCGACCAGATAGCCAATGCGGGCACGCAGGCAGAAGCCAACAAGCTGGCCATTGAAGTGTTCGGCCAGCGGGCAGGCCCGGACATGGCCGCCGCCATCCGTGAGGGCCGCTTCGACTTGGACGAACTGCTGAAGACTCTGGGCACGTCAGAGGAGACCATCGGCAAGGCGGCCGAAGACACTCTCAGCCTGAACGAAAAGCTCACCTTGCTCAAGAACAAGGCCATGGACGCCGCTGTGCCTTTGGGCGAGGCACTTCTGGCGGCCGTGGAGAAGCTCTGGCCCACTATCGAGAATCTCATCGAGAAGGTATCGGGGGCTGTGCAGTGGTTTGGCGATCTGCCGACGCCAGTGCAGGATGCCGCTATCGCCATGGGCGCTGTGCTGGCCGTCGCTGGGCCGCTACTCTCCGCGCTGGGGCCGTTGGTATCGGTTGCCTCCAACCTCATTGGCTCCATCACCGGGCTGGGCACCGCCGCCTCCGGCGCGGCCGGTAGCGTGGGGCTGCTTAGCGGTGGGCTGGTGATACTGGCCGCCGCCGTGGCGGGGGTTGTGCTCGTCAAGCTCATCTCCGATCTGGCAGAGGGCCAGCGGGCCGCCGATTCCTTCCACGAGTCGGTGAAAGCGAACATCGAGACTCTGCCCGGACTGACTGAACAACAGGAGAACCTGGCCATAGCCAGCCTGCAGACAGCGGAGACGCAAGTCAAGCTACGTGAGGACATGTTAGACACCATCATGACCTCCGAAGACGAGAAGGCTATCGCTGCCGAACTGGCAGAGGCGTGGGTGCTCTCCGGTGCCAAGACTCGCGAAGAGATGGATGCCGTCGCCGACAAGGTGGTGGAAAGCTACGGACGCATGAAGTCAACCACGGCGGAGACGCTCTACGGCGACGACGGCATAGTGGTGACCAATCAGCGGGCCTGGGAGCAGGTGGTGATTGACACCTCCGGCGCGCTCACCAGCCTGGACGTGCTCACCGAAGAGAAGTTCTCCAGCATGGCCCGGACGGCCGAATCACAGTGCGCCGCGGTGGAGGCTTCGGTCTCGGGGGCCATGGCCAAGGCGGAGAGCAACACTGCCGCTGCCATGCGTAACGCCTACGCCGCCGTTAACGTGCAGATGTGCAACATGGCTGTAGTTGCCGCCATCAAAACCGCCGCCATAGTGCGCTCCTACGAGTGGATGTACCAGCGCATCGTGGGCGGCTCCATCGTCCCTGATCTGGTCCATGAGGTAATGGCCTACTGGCGGACGATGAGTGACGGCATGGTAACCATGACCACTGTCATGCAGGAGGGTGTGCTGGGCCGCTTTGACCTCGTGCGCACTGTCGTGAGTGACACCCTGCAGAGGATGCGTGTGGCCAACGTCAACACCGAGGGCTTCAGCGGCTACGGCTTCAACGCCTACGGCAACTCTGACCTCTCCCCGGCCGCTCAAGGCGTATTTGCCGAGTGGCTCAAGGCGGACAATTTGGCCAAGTACGGCAACGAGGAAGGGCGCTACTCACTAGAGCAGATAGCCGAATGGCAGGCTGCTCGCGGCATGGAGCAGGCCACCACCTTCGGCGGCAAAGATATATGGCGGGAGAGCCGCGCGGAGACGGAGGCACGATTGGCACGGGAGGCTGCCCGGACAGTCACCATCAACGTGACAGGCGTGGGCCAGATGGACACTGTACGCGCCATAGCCGGCGCACTGGCGACGGTCTGACATGGCAGCGCCTAGCACATACGCGCAACTGGAGCTCGGTTCCACCACCTACACCAGCCTGGTAGAGCTCCTCTGGACGCCGGGCACGCCGCAGTACATCGTGCATCCCTGCCCGTCCTCTGTGGCTCACCCGGCCAAGTTCTACGGCCGGGGGCCGGCGCAACTGGAAGGCGTCATGCAGATGGCGGGGTCCAGCGTGGTGGCCTTCATGGCCGCGCTTCAGACCGAGACCATCCGCCACGCCTCGTGGATGGGGCCAAACGCCGTTGCCGTCTACTGCCACGTTTATGCCGCCGAGATCACTGAGTACGCCTACGTGGCCGGGGCCTACGGCGCGCCTGCCAATACCAAACTGGTACGAGTGGGATTCCGCTTTGTGTGTCCTGATCAGCGGCTCTATCTGTACTCCGATAACTCCGTCCTGGTAGGTGCCTGATGCCGACACTCTCCAAACAACTCTCGCTTGTGCCGGTAGCTGAGCGGGCATCGCGCCGGGCGGAGATACTTAAGACGACGGCAGATGTTCTGATGTCGAAAGAACCCTACACCTTCAAGGATGGCCCCTACACCATCACCGCCAGCAACCCCAAGCTCATCAAGGACGGCTTCCAAGTGGAGGTGGTGGTGGAGAAGGACGGCGTGAAGGTGCCCATCTCCAACCCGGTGCAGTTCATCAATCCTCCCGTCAGTGTGTGGGTGGATGGCAAGGTGGTGGACGATACCGCAGAAGCCTTCCGACGCATGCTGAGGCACCTGGTATGACCACGACGGTCATCTATGCCACCGGCGGCGACAGCGGCGG
>JAQTYS010000210.1 GCA_028688175.1 Methanothrix sp.
GTTGCCTGTACCATGTACCCTGTAAAGTCGAACTTGGATTGGGAGAGCAACGTAGTAGGCGCGGACTGCGTCGAATTCAAGCCTGTGGAGAACCCGAAGGTGCTCTGTGAAGCAGGAAGCCCTGCCCCTTCAGGGGCATGGGAGGAAGTCACTATCAAGGCATTCCATCGAATCTCGAAAATACCTTCCCCGATCACGTCAATTTCCGTGCCGAATGGCAAATGCAATCCTCTGCAGTGCCGTGAGATTAGCCAGCACCACAGTCAGGGCTATCACTGCCACCATCCATTGGGTGTTGAACAGCCCCAGGAACATTCCCGCATAAAGCAGCATCAGCCTCTCAAACCTCTCCAAAAGCCCCCCCATCTTCTTCAGCTGTGCCTCGCCCTTGACGATCCCTCGATGATCGGCATAGGCCCGCACAAAGGTGGTCATGAGCGATCCGAAGAATAGCAGCATAAACCAGACCTCATAAGCCAGCCCCAGAAACTCGCCTCTTCCTAAGTAGAAGAGCAGCCCCAGATAGAGCATCAGTTCTACGTACCTATCCACCACTCCGTCCAGGAAGGCGCCCTTGGCCGTGGACTGATGAGTAACCCGGGCCACCGTCCCATCAACGATGTCGAGAAAGGCGGAGAGGGAGAAGAGCACCAGGCCGAGGCCCAGCCGCCCATTTGCCAGAGCGGCCGCCCCCCCCAGCGCCGGCACAAGAGAGAGCAGCGTCCAGGTATTGGGCGAGAGGCCGAGAGCAGCCAGCCCGCATGCCAGCCGGTCCGTCTGCTCCGATTTGAATTTAGATTTTAGCATTTTTCATCGTCTCTCAATTAAAGGCTGGCGAGGAATTTCTCAATTCTATCCAGCGCCTCAATCAGCTCCTCACGGGATGTGGCATAGCTGCAGCGCAGCAATCCTTCACCGCTCGGCCCGAAGACACTGCCCGGCACCACAGCCACCTTCTGCTCTTTGAGGAGCCGTTCTGCAAATTCCTCTGAGGACAGCCCCCAGGCTTTCACAGAGGGAAAGGCGTAAAAGGCTCCCCTGGGCTCGAAGCAGTCTAGGCCGATGCGGTTTAAGCCGGAGACGAACATGCGCCGGCGCAGGTTATACTCATGCTTCATATGCAGCATCTCCTCATCGCCTTTTTGCATGGCCTCCAGAGCCGCAACCTGGGCCATGGTAGGTGCACTGAGCATAGTATACTGGTGCACCTTGGTCATGGCCCCCACCAGTGCCGGATCTCCCAGCGCATATCCTATTCGCCAGCCAGTCATGGCATGCGACTTGGATAGGCCGTTGAGGATTATCGTCCTATCCTGCATGCCTTCCAGTTGGGCGAAGCTGGCATGGCTGCCTGAATAGGTGAGCTTGGAATAAACCTCATCGGATACGACCAGAAGATCATTCTCGACAACTACATCCGCCAGATCCTCCAGATCGGAGCGGGTCATTATCGCACCGGTGGGATTGTTGGGGTAGCTGAGCAGCAGGGCGCGGGTCTTGTCCGTAACAGCCGCAGCAACATCCTCCGGTTGCAGCCGAAACTCGTCCTCAAGGCGAGTGGGAACTGTTCTTGCTACTCCTCCTGCCAGAAGAATGTCCGGGGTGTAGGCCACATAGCATGGCTCGGGAACAATGACCTCGTCTCCGGGGTTTATGGTAGCGCGAAAGGCCAGATCTACTGCCTCGCTGACACCGGTGGTGATGAGTATCTGCTCGGCCGGGTCATAGTTCAGGCCCAGGTCAGAGCGCACCGACTCGCTGATAACCTCCCTTAGCTCAGGTATGCCTTTGTTGGAGGTGTAGTGCGTGTTTCCCGACTCCAGTGAATAAATACAGGCCTCGCGCACATGCCAGGGCGTGACGAAGTCCGGCTCACCCACACCCAGGGATATTGCCCCTTCCATCTCGCTCACCAGATCGAAGAACTTTCTTATGCCTGAAGGAGGCATGTCTTTGACAGTCTGATTTAAATGACGCTTTGCATTCCAGGCGGGAATGGTTACGTTTTTCAGGCTCTGCTTCATGGAGTAATCACCAATCTCTGGGGCTTCTGCTTTTCGGTGAGAATGACGCCGTGCTCTTTGTAGCTCCGGAGGATGAAGTGAGTGCAGGTTGATTGAACGCCTTCCAGGGGCGCGATCTTCTCCGCCACGAAGTAGGCGATGTCTTTCATGGACTTGCCTCGCACAGTTACGGATAGGTCATGATCACCTGAGATAAGTCGCACCGACTCTACCTCTGAGAAGTTGGCGATTCTCTCCGCCACTGCGTCGTAGCCTGTCTTTCGTTGCAGCGCTACCTTCAGCTCCAAAACGGCGAAGACAAAACTCTGATCGAGCTTCTCCCAGTTGATCAAAGTGATGTACTTTCTTATGACGCCTGCGTTTTCCAGATCCCGGATCTCTTTAGCTACATCAGCCTCAGGTCTGCCCAGCAGTGCCGCGATCTCGGAAGTGGTTGCCTTGGCGTTTTCGGAAAGAATCTCCAAAATCTCGTTCATGAAATTCTGTATTTACCCCCTCCATCCAATTATAGGCTTTGCGCTTACTAGAGTAGTAAGGATAATCATATACAATCGAAAGTTATTAATACTCTTATTACAACTGTATTAATATGAAACAGATGAGATGCCCCAAATGCCATTATGGATGGGAGACGAGAGTAAATAAACCAAAGGCCTGCCCTAGATGCAAAACCAGGTTGGATATGAAGAAGATGAAGAAGGCCTGAACTAATGATTCAGGCCCAAATCCCTATTGTCCATTGCGTGGATCTCTGTAATAAAACAACCAAAGACTCTGATTATTTAAGAAAATAGAAAAGCCCCGAGCGTGATTCGAACACGCGACCTATTGATTACAAGTCAATCGCTCTGGACCAGCTGAGCTACCGAGGCGACAATGGTCCGATCATTTTCCATCTTTACTTAAAGGCTTTGCCCTTGTCAGCTCCTTCATATGCCTGACCTTTTCCAGGCCGCGCAGCAGAGAATAATTAGTACCGGGATGCCGACAGTCAAAGTCGCATAAGAGCCTCTTTGCCTCCCTGCACAGGCCATCGGTATCAAGCATCTCGTCGGCATCATCAAACCCTAGATGGCGTCCCAGGGCATAAAGTCGCACCTCTTTTTCGGGAATACGCCGCAGCGGCTTTATCCAGGCAGCGGTTTGCTCTTCTCGCTCGGCGGCCTCAGATATGACTGCATTTACGTCACCCTGCAATAAGCTCATGAAGATATCTCGCGCTTCATCATCCAGGGTCTCGCCGGTAGCAAGAATTGCGGCTTGATTCTCCTTGACAGCCCGAAGAAGCAGCTTGGTCTTCCGGACGGAGCTGATAATGTGATGCGTCTCCTGAGCCTGCAAAAGTGGCAGGCTCACTATAGTATAGGCAATATCCAGTTGTTCTGCCACATCTGCAGCCTGCTTTGCGGTGGGGCATGTCTTCTTCCCCTCATCGATGATGACTGCCAGTAGCTCAATGTTTTTTCGGGCAATGAAGAGATTCTTGAGAACAAATGCGAGCGTCGCGCTCTTTCTCCCTCCATCCAAGCCCACGGCTATGCGCGAGCCGGGGCCGAAGAGGCCGGTCTTGCGCAGCTCCTCTCTGATCTTGCGGTGTACATCCGCTTCAAAATGCTCACGGCAGAGATGCATGCCCGAGTATCTTTGATAGATGATGGCAGCGCACTGGCATTTGTCGCAACGGGTCACTTCAACTCACATCTCCCTTAGACAATCTTGAATCGCAGCAATGCAGCCACGCCGCCCAGCGAACGCAGCCGATCTCCCGGCTCAAATTCAGAGCTGAAGATCACCACCTTCCCCCGAGCATCGGCTACTTCGCGCATGATCTCATCCACCTTGCCCCGACGGGCCAGCTCATCCAATACCAGCAGCTTTTCAATCGCTCCGTAGTTTCGGGCGGTTTCCACCTCTTTTATGCCATATGCGGCTTTGCCGTCGGTGGCGATCTCCCGGAAGAGATCCTCAATGAGCAATGCTTCGCGGGCGATGCGGCTGGCCTCTAGAACGCTCTTTACCGACCCGCGACGCAAGACCTCCTGAAATCCAGATCTTCCGATGGACGAGGTATCATCCATAGCAATTCTCTTGGCCAAATCGGGAAGGCTGGAGTCGATAACCTTCTTTAAATCCTCTTTGGTAAACCCCGGCCCCGCGAGGATTACCTCTGCGCCATCCTTTGCCGTCGTATCAATCGCTCGCGCCACATCCCGCAAAAAACCGCCCCGCGTATCCTCGCCGCTGCCCTTGCCGCTTCCCTGGCGCAGCTCCGCTGCCGTCTGCACCCCGAACTGGCGCAAAACACCGATGGTAGCCTCACCCTCCTCGATCAGCGCAATGACCACCCTCGGTCTCTGCGACTCGGCTACCGCCTCATCTATGCGCGCCAAGAGGTCCGGCCTCCAGTGGTACTTGAGGATGGACAGATCCGTTCCTATCTCGATATTCAGAGTATGATATGCTCCCACATCCATGCCCGACTTGATAATACCGTGCAGCCGCAGCCAATTGGAGTACATATGAAACTCTATATCCTCAACCTTGACTCCCAGGCGCACCGTCTTCCTCTCCATCTTCTCAGGGCGCGCCTTGTCGGCGATGGTGGGCATCTTTCTGTGCGTGAGGGCAAATACCAGATCGCCCCGCGAAATCAAGTGCTGTAGGTGCCATAGATCATCTAAAGACTCGGGAAGCAGGGCAATCTCACCTTCATCGCCTCGCAGATTCTTCTTCAGGATGCGCATGAAATCTACCTTCTAATCAAAAGGCTTAAATCATTGTGTATCGAGGGAGGGTGTCGAGCCGCCATAACTCAGTTGGTAGAGTGTCTGGCTGTTAA
>JAQTYS010000211.1 GCA_028688175.1 Methanothrix sp.
TCCACTCCCTACCCCAAGACGGAAATGAGATCCGAGCTGGAGGAGATGGGGCTTGTCACCAACAGCGATTTCACCAGGTATGATGGGCTGCATGCTAACCTGAAGACCAAACACCTGAGCGAAGAAGAGGTCCAGTTCATCACCTGGCAGATGAATGCCCGCTACTATGATCTGCAGTGGCTGCGCTATAATAAAGTCAAGAAGCTCTATCCCAAATGGTTTGCCGGAGAAATGCGCAGGTTAGCGCCCTTTTACGCCAAACGCAAGCTGGACCTGGCGCTGGGGCGGCGCACGGCGCGCGACTTCTTCCGGGAGGATCTGGCGAGCGGGGAGCTGTGCAAGGGAGTGACTTGATCGGAGACCAGATTCAACTCGCTTTGTAAAGACCTTGCTGTTATCATTCTACAGATTTTTTTGTGGATGGAGTGTAAATCTTTTACGTATTCGTTATAGAGGTACCTTTAATTTAATCTTAAGCGGGCCTCAATTTTTCTGATTGCTTTACTTTTTCTTCATCTCCAATCTCGCATTGATATTTTGCGTTGCAGAAATGAGCCATAGTTGCTACTATTTCAGCTCTCTGATTTATCTCGAGCCTTCCTGCTTCCCTAAATGAAGCAATGGAAAGAATCGATAGTATCAATATGGCAACAAAGGAATATTCATAATAAGGATGTGCCATTATCATTATGCCGTATTCTTCATTTAAACCTATTCCATTCCGCCAAATTGTAATTATTAATGCATAAAAAATAAAATTCATTGCGATTCCATCATACGTAGCAGCCATGACCCACCATCTATTCAGCAAAGTCAGGGATGGTGAAAGAGCACTGCATTGGCGAATCTCCGCCCACATGCGCTGATAGAGACAATCGGCGACATGGGGATTGCTTCCACATTCATTATAGTTCTTAATAAATTCTAGCTCATTTATACCATGGTTATCTAGAAGAAATACGAAATATTCTCTTGAGTTCAAGTAATCATTCTGTTTTTCTTTGTCTTTTCCTGAAATATTCATATTGAGCTTTCTCGATAAACATCGGAGTTTTCGTCCCACAAAACCAGTTCTCAACCATCTGCCTGAAGTGAATGTTATCAATCCTAGGACATAACAGAAAACAATAAGTTCAAATATCCTCATCCAGTTATCGAGGGCAAACGGATATTTAATTCCTGATACCTTAAACCAAAACGATATAGCAGCCAAACAGAGAGAGCCAGAAACAAAGAAAGATAAGTCAAATACATCGAAGAATGATGCGATCTTACCGAATAATTCTGAGATGACACTGAGAAAGTCGCTTGCCATAATTATATTCCCTCGGTGATTGCTACTCCTTTGACCAAGCTTCGAATCGATCAAGGCTCTGTATATCGTTCTCCTCAGAAATTACCTTAGATAATTCAGATAATAATTCAGGACAGGGATGCCCCTCCTCGACTGCTTTCTTTATATTATCAGAGAAATCCCAATCAGGAGATCTAGTCCCGCTATTCATCAGATTTTTTATCTTTTTAAGACTATTTCGTCTTGACTCTTCATCATGTTTATGCGAGAAAAGATAAAATTGTATCTCTAATTGAACTATGTTATTCTTTTCATTTTCTGCAATTCCTTGAGCTTTCATGAGCAGATCTAATCCTAGTTTATTTCCTCGAGCAAGAAGAAATCCTCCATAATTGGCCAAATTGATTACGTAATTGGGATCGATTTCCATGGATCTTCTATAGTATTCATCAGCTTTGTCATATTGCTTACGCTTATTATTAAGAAAAGTTGCATAGTTGCCTGTGGTTACTTCATCAGATGGATCGAGTTCGAATGATCTTTTAAAACATATTTCAGCGAGATCATAATCTTTGCGAGCATATGAGAGAAAATCAGCATATGCTCGCAAGATAATACTATCATTGGGTTTGATTTCTAAGGACTTCTTAAAATATTCTTCTGCTTTATCATAATTTTTTCTATATTTATACAGGAAATTACCATAGATTCCCAGAAGTCTCGAATCATACGGATACTTGTTTATAGAGTAAATATATATATTTTCAGACATATCTGGATTCGTTTTCCAATTTCTCTCAGCTTCTACAAGAGAACCCCACAAAGGAGCTTCGCTTATGGCTTTATTAAGTGAACTTGATAATTCCTTTTTGGTTTCACTTTCAGGAGCTAGATCCAATTTCTTGCTGAGATTTGCAAAAGTACTTTTATACGCATCCATTAATTTTGTAAATCTTGATTCTTCTGGATGGCTTAATTTGAACTCGTTCCAAATAAGAAGCATTAATTCATCAAAGTCCGTATGATCTACCCATACAGCTTTTCTCTCTCTAATCCACTTGCCTATGTTACCATCTGGAACATCTTTGTTAATCCAAAATACACCCCATGGCAGAGCTTCCCTTGGCAGTTCATTTAATATATTAGCTATGCTTTCGTCATGCCCGCCATAACCGATAAATATGAGTCCTGTTTCGGAAAGAAATTTTTTCAGCACCACTTTAACATTATCAGCAAGCTCCGATGTCTCGCTCCCAGTATTCTTGGGTTCCAGTCTGGCATCACCATGTAACTTCAGAACCAAGGGCCTTTTGCGGGAACTCCTTACAAATCCCACCAATGAATCATGAACAATTACTAGCGGCTTCTTATGAGTATATAGATAAAGCGCGTCTGCGATCATATCATCGAAGTTCACAGTCAGAGCTGCATTGCAATGGCCTCCATATTTCTCATGACTCATCAGCTTGGCTAGAACCGCGTAGCCAAAACCAGGGTCCTTTCCCTCTGTGAGTTGTTCGATTTCCCTTTGCCTCGCCTCAGGTCTCAAGAATAGATCTTCAATAATCCTTCCATAATGATTTGCTGCAGATTCAAGAGTATAATTTGAGAATTCCTGCTTTGCCCACTCCTCAAGATTATCGTCATTCCCTTTTCTTAATTTTTTTAATCTCCTTAGCCAGATATTGGCTAAATCCTTAGCGCATGGGATACCGGAAGAGACAGAACATCCGGCACCAATAAAGAAGACAAATTTGCTGTCATCTACATCCTCAATGTCATGTTTAAGTCTTCTAACGAATTCGCCGACCTCCATTCTCTTTAACTCTTCCATTAAATCACCTATTCGCGTTGGATTGAATCGTGATATTAATATAATGCACTATGAACATGTACCGAATAGAGTTCTGAAGTCCTTAATATACTTAAATATTCCTAATGAAATACTCATTTTGTTACATATATATTGAACAATCTAAAATAATACATTTTTATAGGACACCACACCCCTTTTTTTGCCGTGCACCTCTTCACGCCGGAACCTACTAGACCAAACTCAGCTCGCCGCAGCTTGACAAACAGCTCAATCGGGTGCCGGTAAGCTACAAGCATAGAAATATGAAGCGAGCCACCTGTCTCCGCTGGCCGGATATTTTGAGGAGGATTTGACCGCCTTTCTGGCTTTGAAGATAGATCCAGTTACCAGGCCTGCACTGAAGGGAAATATTGGGGACAGAATACTCCGTGAGGTAGTTTCAGCTTGAAAGCTGGAAGTGATTATCTCGATTATCAAATCGAATCAACTCGATATTCTCATCCCGGAAATTTTTCGCTTACTATCGCCCGCACATCATCCAGCCACCCAGCGCGCTGCTCTGCTGTGCTGGTTACTACCACGCCGTAGGTCTTGCGGTAGAAGTTGGTGACGCCGCACAGGCCGAAGATGCAGTTCTCCCATATCGTCTGCAGTGGATCGCCAAATGCGCTCTGCTCCCTCTCGGGAAGGGTGTTAGAGGTGTTGAAGACCACGGCCCGTCCGGCCCGCAGCAGTCCGCGAGGCACTCCCTCTCCCTTGTCGCCTTCCAGGAACTCATAGGCAACGCCTGGCCTAATCACTCTGTCCACCCAGCCTTTGAGGATGGCAGGTGGCATGCCCCACCAGTTGGGATGAATTACTATTATCCCGTCTGCCTGGGCCAGCTCCCGGCAATGGATTTGAATCATGTCGTCTTGCTTTGCATCTCTCGGGATCTCATCAAAACGAAGGATGGGATCGAAGCATTCCAGGCAGAGGTCATGAAAAGCGACTTGATGGCCGTTTTGCTCAAGCGTTTGCACTGCTGCCCTGGCAATGGCGTGATTGAAGCTTCCTGGATTAGGGTGGGCGAGGATTAGCGAGATTCTCATATATCAAGCTATAGACCTAGTCTTCCTTCTCTCCATTTATCTCGCAAGCTTCGCTTCCTATCTCGCAGACCCGGCAGATCTCCCGTTCACTGTCCAGATGACGGGTGGCTGTGGCCAGCACACTGGCTGAGGCCAGGTTTCCTGCCAGAAATACGGCGGCTGCAATCTGGTCATCCGGAATGCCCAGATTGGAGGCGATGCGAATATGCAATTTCAGGCAGTGGCTGCATCTCATGGCTGCCGATACGGCAACCGAGATCAGCTCGATGGTCTTGGCATCAAGAGTTGAGCTTCTTTGGATGGCATTGTTGTGCAACACCTTGGTGATGAGAATCTCGGGATTATCCTGCATGAACTGAAAAACATAAGGAACCTCACCATAAGTGCTCTCCACCGCTTTCAGAATATCCTCTGCAGCTTTCTCCTTCCCCTTGACCAATATGGCGTCCAGATCATCTTCGAAGCTCATGACCACTCCTTATCCCCTAGGATTAAAAGACAAACCCGGTTTCAGAAGCGGACAGTATTCTCACAAGTATATAATCTTTCATCCTCGACGGCTTGATGGTAGCAATTTCGCCCAGCTTCACACCTTCGTCGAAGGTCACAGCTTT
>JAQTYS010000212.1 GCA_028688175.1 Methanothrix sp.
TATCCAGCCGCCTTTTCTGGATTGGTTCTCATGCTTGAGTTGCCCGTCTCTCAAGTAGAAGTTCATCTCAATGGTATCAAAATAATTAATATAATAATATCTGCGCGGACAGTAAAGATATGGATTTATGTGGCCTGCATTTACGAGTTCATCTCCTTCTTTCATGTTCATCCCTGATCAGGCAGTCGATGTAGAGGGCGTCGTGTCCGAAGGCTACACTTCGCATTCCCGAATACGGGTAAAGGTAAAAGAAGTCGCCCAGGTTAAACTTGGCTTTGAGATAGGAGCCGCTTTGGTCTATAAGCCTGGCGAAGATCTTGTACTCGGTTAAGGTGTCATTCAAATAGGATAATGATGAGATGTTTGGATCAGTCTCCACTTTGAATCCATCAATCATGCGCGGTTTTCTGGCGTGGTCTGCGGCATTGAGCATTATCTTTTTGTAATGTGCTCCTTCGCCTTTAAAAAGCACTTTTCGGGTCTCATCGCCTAAGGTTCCATGATACCAGCAAAAGCCTGCCGCAAACTTTTTCATTGATTCGTATCTGGGCTTTACCTCTGCATCGTAATTTTCGCCGTAAGTATCTCTCAACTTCAGGGCGAATCTCTGCGACGGCATGAACTCAACTTTACCCCGGCGAAGGAGATACATCAGGTCATAGAGCTTGAGCTGACTGTCGGACGTGTCGAACATCAAAGCCTGGAAACGGGAACCACGATAGCTTAGCAGGCCGTCTTTTAGGTTTTCAGACTCATCATCAAGCCAATCGAACATTTGGCCATCAATACCTTGTTTCACGAAATGCTTCTCAAGGATTTTGAGTGTCCTTATCCACTCCTCTCCCTGAATCGATTCTGGCATTCCTTTCTCATGATGCTCTTCGCCGAAATAATCCCGCCAGGTACTGCCTCTTATTCTTGCGTTCAAATACAGGAAAGCTTCCATCGGTGAGTATTTTCTAGAGTAGGTTGATAAGTCGAGCCCTGATTCCATCAATTTGTCCAGTTGCTCTGCAAGCTCCTTTCGTGTCAACTTCGATGATCCGGCTTTAGCGGAAAGTCCTTTGAGATGATCATAGAGAACATTAGGCACAAAGCACACTGCTTCGCAAGTCTCATTATCCGGCTTATTCCGGAGCCGACCGATTCTTTGCATGAGCTTGCTCTTTGAATAGCCAGAGAATACAAGCCGGTCAACGTTGAAGTCGATGCCCACCTCAACAGATGAATTCGAAACCAGAACATCAAAATTCTTTAGCTTTTCTGAAGTTACTGGATGCAGGCCGTCCACACGTTCAACCGCGAAGCTTTGGCCTGCAAGCGCATCACTGAGCACCCTAAATACCTCGTCTACCTCATAGATTCCGTCCAGAATGAATACTGTTTTGGCTCTCCTGCCATTGTCAATTGGACGGCTGCAAAGATCTATAAAGTGATCCAAATCCTCTTTGATCAGCTCATAAGTTCTGTAAATCGCCCCACTTCTAACTTCCAGCTTTAATTTGGGTAGAACAGGGCGTCCTTCAGAACACGATAGCGGAGTGCTTTTATCATCTAAAACGACAACATTCAGATTCAGTTCGACTTTTTTTGCCCTATCAACTATCTGCTGGTTTGGAGTCGCGCTGAGGAAGGCGAATTTTTTGAGGTGGCTTCTCGTATCATCGCTCATCTCATGCATCATGAAAAGCAGCATATCGCTCTGTTTGACTGATGCCAGATGAAACTCGTCTACTACTATCATGTCCACGCTGCGGACCGCTTCACGAATATTGTGTTCGTAATAGACATCTTTCAAAGCGAGCGTTAGAATATCTGGGTTGGTGAGCAGTATTAACCCACGTCCGCGCCCCTTGCGTATGACACGATTTAAGAGCTGACCCTTTCGTAGGCCGATCTCATCAGAATATAGCTCTTTCTCTTTTACCAGTAAGTCGCTCGTGATTGCCTGAACATGGAAATCCCGCGGATCGTACCCAAATCGCTCTATTGCATTGTCTACTTGCTTTTTCTGATCGATCACCAGAGCATTTGTTGGATAGACGGCGATTACCTTCATCTTGTTATCAAGCACTGGCTTAAGCCAAGAGATCGTCTTCCCTGAGCCTGTCGGGCTGTGATTAAAAAGAAAAAGCGATTCTTTCGTTTTAATCAACCGTTCACTTTCGACCTGATGATCAAAAGCTTTGAAATTGGTGAGATAGTCTTGTTCTGTCTGCACCAATCGGAGCCCGTCTAGGTCCACATAGAGTTTTTCTGAGATTTTCTTTGGGTTGTTCTCGTTTGAATTCATCGTTTCGCCTTCAGAAACTCCAATTTGTACGGAAGTACAGTGTCTTCACGCTTTCCGGCACGAGGTATGCGTAAGAATTTCCCCTTGTAACGTCCCTGGACTATCAGAGGCACAGGCCTCATTTTGATAGAGATAAGATCTCCTAACGGCACATCTTCATAATCATATATTCCAAAGGGATGGTTTGTAAGGAACTCCCCCTCTTCGATCATACCTTCAATCACTCTTGTTCTTACCCTCGCCTTCGAGCGTTTTTTCCCAAGACGAAAGTATCTTGGAATTCGTGAAGCAATTGAATCAGCATCACCTTCATAAGGCAGAATGTAAGCGGTGAGCAGGTTCTGCTGGTCGAGAACCCGTTCCCTTCCGAACTTAGGAAGGTTCTTTCCTTTTTGGTCTTTGGGAAGATCTGCCGCTTTATAATTCTTTACTGCGTATTGATGAGGCCGAGCGTTCCAATGGCTCACAGAATGACCGCCGAGATATGGCAAAGGCTTTGCTTTGCCATTTGGTGCCTGGACACCAAGAATCTTTCTAACATACTCGTTAACGGATTCGGGCTTTGCAGGAGTTATGTAGAGCTTCTCATAGATCTCTGAGGTCTCTTCAATGTAATTTGGTTTATTTCCAAAGTTGATGTACTTCCCGGATACGAAGCCAAAGGCATAATAAAGCGCAGTGCTCAAGATGTAGTCTCCCGTATCCACAAGATCACCTATTTCTCTAGATGCGTAGAGCGTGCGATCTAGGGTTTCAATGGAACATTCCACTGTCGGGAAACTCTCACTCATTCTTTTGTCCCCTTTTCCTTTTTCTTTCCTTTTGGCTTTTCATTCACGCTCTGGAAGAATGCTAAGGCCTTTCCCTCCTGTTCTTTCAGAGCTTTTTTCATTTCATCTTCTTTGATATTATCGACAAACTCCTTAACTTCTTTGTCCGTAAGGGCCTTGATATTCAGCGTCTGAGTCTCCTCGTCGAAGGCCTGTTTTACAAGTCCTTTCACTTTTTCGATATCAAGCACAGGGCTGTATAATACTTTATTCAAATTTTCAGATTTTATTCCGCCGTTATCTATTGCCAAACGCCTTGCCACTTCCTGCGAAAGGAATAGATTTGCAGGGCCTTCCTCTAAGCCATAATAGATTCCAAGGATGTGGTTATCCATCCGTCCGATCCTTGAAGTTGCTGCGCCGTAACGCTTATTCATCTTAGTCACGCCCAAGATAAAAATCAGTTCTTGAAAGGTTGCATCCCTGAGAGTTACCACGCATGGGAAGAGGGTTCCAGGCATAATGAAATCGGGCTCACGAATTGCAGTTGTCGCACCTTTGGCGAATGCATCGCCTGGTGCATTCTGGAACTTCTCCTCAACGATGACGCTGGAATCTCTTATCGAGTAAGCTGTGTCGTACATGACTCGGGAAGTTACAGAGATGGCATCGTCACCAGCCGCGCTCCCGTAGAGAATTGACTCCGGCGATTTCTGGTTCATCTCGTTAACATTCATTGTGTCCTGGACATTGATGAGGTTCCTTTGCAGCTCCTTTCCCTTTCTTCTATCGCTCCCGGTCTGCTTGCGTTTGAACATCATCACCGGCGAGTAATCAACAAGTCCGTCATTGGCACTTATTCCCACTGTAGTGATGTCTGCGTCTTGCCCATTGGTCGTGAAAATCGCGCTGGACTGCAATTCTCTAAGCAGCAAAATATGAATATAATGCGCACTGGGTTCGTTTATTAGATCCTCTACAAGTCCTTTTGTCAATTTGCTCTTGATCTCGTCGAAGCTCATTTTATCTCCTCCATCTCAGCCTGATTCTTCTTGTTTGAATTTTTCTCATCCCAATATCTGCGGCTAATGCTCAAAGTCGCTGAATAAAAGCCGTCTGCAAGACTGTTCGACATTTTCTTGAGCCTGCCCGGTTTTCCCTCGCAGATATTATTCAGAATATTATCCACAAAGTAATCGGCAAACTCATCTGCCTTGGCATCAAGTCCTATCCTTCCTGGAACAAATGCCTGATCGTCGCCCATCCGGTCTATAGTCTTCTGGATGCGCCCGGAGACCGTTGCTCTGTAATCACACTTCGAGAGATTAACACCCCGAAGTTCGGTAATAGCTTTCACCGATTCACGAAACAGCCTTTCTACGGCATGAGGCTTGTAACCCTTAGGCTGAGCAATCTTAAAACCAAGCTCCGCCAAATAACATATTTTATCGGATTCGTTCATCTTCGATCACCTTTCAACTTATCGAGAACCAGAGCTTCATCGATCAGGTACCGCACTTTATTTTCATTCTCAGATCCCCGATAAACCATCTTCAAGAGATACGAGCCAGGAAGTATTTCGTCCCTCATCACTCGGAGATACTTTGGAAACAACGAGTCCTTTAACCCAGATTTTGTGTTGTATCCGAGACGTATCAGGGCGCTGGCAGATTTTATTGTCTCCTCTAGCTTTGAGAGAGGTATGAACTTCCCGTAAAAGTCGATCAC
>JAQTYS010000213.1 GCA_028688175.1 Methanothrix sp.
GGAGCTGGGAGGTCAGGGAAGCGCTGGCCCGCAACGAAAAGCTGGAAGGCAAGATACTGGATGAGCTGGCCGGGCACTGGTCCTGGATGGTGCGGGCGGCGGTGGCGGAAAATCCCAACACGCCTGCGGGGACTCTGAAAAGACTGGCCGAGGATCCGGATCAGAGCGTGCAGAAGGCGGCGCGGGGGAGACTGGGTTAGAGGGATTAGTGATGGGATTCACCGCTTGGAAGTATTGTAATATGTACCTAAGAAAATATTTTTTTAGTTTAATATTTTTCACAACGCTGAAACAGTCTAAGTTATAAATGGGTCTTCGATAGTTGTTATCTGAGACACATCTGGATGACTTACTACTTCTACGAACAATTTTTCTAGTTCGCTCAACAATTCAAGCATAAAATCCCACGTTACAAAATCAACTGGTCTGCCGATAACGAATGAATAGGTCATCCCATTGTAAACAACCGCTTCATTTCTTCCGGAGCGATGGAAGTATACCCCATTATTATGAATTGTGTTTCTAGTATTACGTAACAAGTCAAGTAATGGTTCCCATTTGCCTAGGCCGAGTCTTGCCAAGAGAGATGAGTAAATATTCTTGAATTCGGCAGTACCTCCCGAGCAGGCATTAGGGTCGAGAGCTTTTAAAATAAGCCTAAATGAACTCTCTATGGAAGAAAAAAGAAACTGAAGAAATCCCATCTTTACAAACATGATAAATTCCGCGAGATAGATCTGTATGTCATTTTCAGGGATTGGATCTGTGGCAATCATTTTCCACCAATCCTTTCGACTAAGATGATAGTGGATAAGAATCATTCCGATTTGGATATCATTCAAAACGTTAATGCTTTTAGAAAATAGGGTAATTCTAGCATCTGTTTTTTTATCCCACGTGTTGTTGGATGCGCTGAGTTTTTCTTTGGTATTTATGAATGAATCTCTGGCAGACTCTACTTTTGCAATTAGACTCAGCATTTCGGTTTGCATTGAAATTCTCCTGCCATGGACATCATTCATATATCTAACGAAAAACTTTATGGTGATATTACATCAATGAAAGTGCGTTGGTTTCATCTCGCACGGGGCGTAGTTTAATATCGGCATGCTTTGATAGTGGCCAAAATAGATCTTGTAGAATTTACCCGTAAGGCAAATCACGGGCCTTGGCCGCACCATCGGCCCTTTCGATCAATTATGGCCAAGGCGTTTTCAGTCAGAACTATCCTCTGCGCCTTATGCCTCGCACTTTTAACAATGACCACAGGATCGCTTGCTTTTCTGGCTTCTGCTATGATCCTGTGACCGTGGATCGAATCGCCGACTTCGTAGCCTTTCATTAAGATGTCTCCATCTTGCCTTCCTTCTCAAGGTCATCCATGATCTGGATTACCTGCTCGTAATCCAGCTGAAGGTCGGTGCTGGCATCAGAGGCATATGCTTCGCCTTTCATCTGAAAGTACCCGGCTACTTCCTTCTTTGCTGTCTGGTAGTCTACATCATGGTATTCAATTACCTTGATTGCCGCCAGCTTTTCCCTGACAGCTTCACGGATGAAGTCGGGGGTGTTAAGGTAGAAACTGCCTTTCCAGGTGATCCCGTATCTCCGCCGTCGCCTGTCGCAGAACCTTTTCATTATCATACTCCTGCACCATTCGTTCCAGATCCGCCCGCTGCACATCCGAGAGCCGTCGGACCTGTTCTGTCAGGTGGGGCACCGCCCTCAGGATGTTGTCCACGATGCTCACCGTGGCCTTTCTGGCCGTCCGGGAGAGTGGATTGAGATCGATGGCAATGACCTTCTTTCCCATGGCCACCAGCGCCTCGCAGCGGTCGCCGTCCTCCAGGGGAATGAGGACCACATCGGCATCGTAGATCCCGCCCCTTGTCGCCAGCGCTCGGGCGTGGTCCAGGCCGGGAACGGATGCATCGGGCTTCTCCCCCAGCACCTCTTTTGCTCCCTTCTCCCGCAGGAGGTCGGCGATCTTCTTCACTCGCTCCTCGGAGCGGTGGAAGAGGTTGACCTCCAGAGGGATGGCAAGCGCATCAGCTAGGGCCACCATCTCCTCTGCCACCAGGGCGGCCACGTTGCCGTTGACGCTCAGGGCGGGGCGCGCTGCCATGAGCAGCAGGGCCGCAGCCGCGGTTGTGGCCGCCTCTGCAGAAGCTGTCGTCCTCTCGCCCAAGAGATAGTCGAAACACTCGCCTCTGCCCTGGGCAATGAGGCCCTGGCTGCTGGTGTAGCCTTTCTTCACTCCCTGGGCCACGCGCTCGCGTGCCACCAAGGAAGCATACCTGGGATGAGACTCTGGAATATCAGTCAAGATTGGCACCTCTTTGTGAGATAGTAGTAGTATGGACTTCACCGAAGCCCTTGAGGGCCTCGGCCCCTGCTCCGCCAAAGGCGAAGACTGCATCGCCCAGCATGATCATGCTGGCCATGCCGCCCGCAGCCTCCACCGCCTCGATGGCCTGCAAGGCCCAATCGCTGGCCAGGCCACAGGTCACTGTGAAGCGGCGGGAGAGAAGCAGGAAATTTGTGAATGTGGGCCTCTTCAAGAGCTCCTTCAGGGCTGCCTCGCCAGCTACGTTGACCGAGGCCATTACCCGCTCGTCAGAGAGAACCTGGCTGGTGGAGATGGGGCCTCGCACCACGTAGCTGATGGGCAGGGGCGGGACTGGTATGCGATCTATTCTTCCTGTGCCGGGCGCGCCCGGCTCTAGTCGCACCACCAGGCCGCCTGTATTCTGGGCGATGACGTCTCCCAGGCCCGTCCGGTTCATGACCTCGGCCTCATGGGCGATGGCCGCTGCCCCGTTCGCGGTCAGGCCCAGACCGAAAGCGGAGTTAAGCGCGTAGGCACAGCCCAGGGCCCCTGCCCCGCTGGCTCCGAAGCCCGCCCCAAAAGGCATATGCAGCTCTGTCTTCACCCGCACCGGACCCTTGGCCAGTTTTTCCACCACCTGGCGAGAGACGGGAGCCTCGGAAAGGACACCATTAAGAAAGATTTCCGTCTCCTGGATATCTGGAGCGGATTCTACGATAGTAGTAGCACCCAGGGAAAGGCACAGGCCACAGCCAACGGAGCCTGCGAGGCGCGGCTCCTCGCTGCGGTGGGCGGCAAAAAAACCGGTGATGTGCGAGGGCACAAAGGCCTGAGCGCACTTGGTGCAGCCGCTCATAAGATCTCCACCAGGGCATCTATAATCATCTTTGCAATCAGGCCCTTTTTGCCCTCCGCCACTTTGCGCGAAACCAGGCGGTCTATTATTAGGACACGATTGTCATCCGTGCCCATGCCGCCCCGGGCGACATCGTTGGCCACCACCAGATCCAACCCAGCGCCCTGCATGGATTTCTTTGCCCGAAGTACAAGCTCTTCGTCTGTCACACCAGTCTCTGCTTTGAAGCCCACAATCTTCAGATGGGGGTAGGCTTCACGCACCGTCTTAATGATCTTCTGGGTGGGCATAAGACGCAGCAGCAGCTCCTGGCCGGACTTGATCTTTTCCGCCTGCGGGTCCAGGGTGTAGTCGGCCACGGCAGCAGCGCTGATCAGGGCGTCGCAGCCCTTCCCCACCTCGGCCAGCACAGCGTCCAGCATCTGCATGGCGCTCTCGGCGTAGACCTGGCGAACAGGGATGTCCTGGATGAAGCGGTGCACCAGCGTCACCTCCGCTCCGCGCCGGCGCGCCTCCAGTGCCAGGGCCACACCAGTCTTGCCAGAGGCGCGGTTGGTGAGGATGCGAATGGGGTCTATGTTCTCGGCATTCGAGCCGCTGGTGATGACGATTCTTCTGCCGGTCAGGTCAGCAGGCCCCAGCAGCCTCTCCACATCTCGCACCACTGTCAGGTTGTCGGCGATCTTAGCTTTGCCCTCCTCCAGCCGCGGATCGATCAGGGCTACGCCCATGCTCCGCAGCGTCTCCAGATTGCGCAGCACTGCAGGATGACGGTACATGGCTTCATGCATGGCAGGAACGACGGCGACAGGCTTGCCGCTGCCTAAAGCTGTGGTGGCAAAGGTTGTCACCGGTGTGTCGTCGATGCCGCAGGCCATCTTGCCGATGGTGTTGGCGGTGGCAGGGGCGATGAGCAGCAGATCTGCCTTTCCGCCCACGCCGCAAAACTGCACATGCTCCACCTGGCCGGTTATTTCCGTGATCACATCGTGGCCGGTGGCGTACTGCAAGGCGTAGGGGTGCAGGATCTGCTGCGAGGCGCTGCTTGCTACTGCATGCACCTCTGCGCCGCGCCGGATCAGGTCGCGAATGAGGTCCACCACCCGCACGGCGGCGATGCTGCCTGTAACTCCTATTACTATCGTCTTTTTGGAAAGCGTATCGCTTACTGAGCCTGTTATGTCGGAGGGCATGATGGTCTTGCAGATCTATAGAGCTACTAAATGATGGCTCTTTCCCCACCCGCCCGCGAGCCACGGGCGCGCGCCTGTGAGCGCGCAGGCACAAACCTTATTTAACAATTCAATCGAGGGACTATGCCGTGCCGGGGTGGCCTAGTTGGTTAGGGCGCGAGACTCATAGGGTAATACGATTAACGCGCGCTTCCTGAGGTATCTCGAAGTCGCGGGCTCGAATCCCGCCCCCGGCACCTTTTAACTAGTAAGTCTGTACTTTCCAACTTTTCGATATTTTTATAGTATTTTCTAATTATATTTAGCCAAAACGTTCGTATTAAAAATTAAAGTTTTTATACTAGGATTAGATTCACTCCATAGGGAGTAGAATGATCAA
>JAQTYS010000214.1:0-1348 GCA_028688175.1 Methanothrix sp.
GTACTGCGAATTGATGAAAGTTGCCGTAGATCAGGCCGGTGTAGCTGTTAATTGAGGCGGTGGCGAATATGCCAGTAGCAATAGCGCCCCACAGGCCGCCCATGCCGTGCACCGCCCAGGCATCGCAACTCTCATCCAGGCCACGACCCACGCGAAAGAGCAGGGCCATGTAGCAGAGAACGCCGGAAATTGCGCCGATGACTATGGCACCGGTCACATCAACGTATCCCGCAGCAGGCGTTATGGCCACCAGACCGGCTATGCCGCCGCTCACCATTCCCAGAGCGCTGGGCTTTCCTTTCAGCCAGCTGGCGATGAGCCAGGTGAGTGCGCCGGCAGCGGCAGAGGTATTGGTGACCAGCAGAGCTGAGGCTGCCAAACCGTTCGCACCCAGAGCGGAGCCGGCGTTGAAGCCGAACCAGCCGAACCAAAGCAGGCCCGCTCCGATCATGGCCATGGGAATGTTATGCGGCTCCATGACATAGGCACCATAGCCTATTCTTTTGCCTATGACCAGCGCTATGGCCAGGGCGGAAAAGCCGGAGCTGATGTGCACCACCGTTCCACCGGCAAAGTCGAGCGCTCCCATCTGGGCCATCCAACCGCCCGCCCAGACCCAGTGAGCCAGCGGATCATAGACCAGAGTGGTCCAGAGTAGAGCCAGCACGATGAATGAGCTGAGCCGGACCCTCTCTGCCACGGCAGAGGTGAGGATGGCCAGAGTCACAGCTGCGAAGACCAACTGGAAGGCCACATAGACGAGATGAGGCAGATTTCCAGCCAGGGGCGCTTCGCCCAGACCCACGCCGCTCAACGCAAAGTAGTTCAGCCCGCCGATGATTCCGGATATATCGGATCCGAAGGACAGGCTGTAGCCGAACAGCACCCATTGAATGCTCGCTATTGCGAAAGCCAGGAAGGACAAACCGATCATTGAGACGACGGTCTTGCTGCGCACCAAGCCACCATAGAACAAACCCACTCCAGGCGTCATGAGCATGACCATGGCGGTTGAAACCAGAACCCACGCTGTGTCCCCACTATTAATTTCCAACTACATCACCCTTAATTAATTGTATAGTTAAACCTATTTAATTTTTGTATTAACTCAGAGGCCAGTGCAATGTAATCCATTGGCACATCACTGCAAGGAACTTAATCGAGGCAGTTAAAAGGGTATTTAATGGAAAATAGGAATTGATCAGATCTATTCATATTCATTCATAACTGCATAACCCCTACGGTTATTAGTCTGTCGATTATGTATTTAAATATATTTTTGAGAACATTTCTTAGTATTGCATAAAATAGAGACATATGTATGAATACACCTCATCAGAAACACCAC
>JAQTYS010000214.1:1448-4736 GCA_028688175.1 Methanothrix sp.
ATTACATCTTGCCTTCAAAAGTCCGTGCATAAGCCCCAGCTTAGCACCTCCTCGGCGCTTGCATGCACAGCGATCATTCCTTGCTCAAGAAGGCAGGCCCGATCCCCCATGCTTGTCACATCTCTCAAGTCATGAGTGACGATAATGCAGGGAACGGCGCAGGCGCGAATTGTCTCTCGGAGCTCTTTTCTCATAGTTGCTTGTTTTCTAATATCCAGGGCGGAAAGCGGCTCGTCCAGCAGAAGGAGACGAGGCTCGATGATAAGAGCTCGGGCCAGTGCCGTCCTCTGCTTCTGGCCCCCCGAGATATCTGCCGCCTTTGCCTTTCTTATCTCCCAAAGTCCAGCCGCCTCTAGATGCTCTTTCACCAGGATTTTGATCTCGCCGACTGCCATCCTCCGGGTGCGCAGTCCAAAAGCCACATTATCGTAAACGCTCATGTGAGGAAAGAGGGCATAGCTTTGAAAGACATATCCAATGCCTCTGGCCTCGGGAGGGACATTTGTCCCGTTATCTGAATCATAAAGCACTCTGCCGTCGAGTGCAATCCTCCCTTTATCAGGATTGGCGAGACCGGCCACCAGGTTGAGCAGCGTTGTCTTTCCGCAGCCGTTATCTCCCACCAGCATGAGCGTCTTGCCTCTGGCGATGTCCAGCTGGACCCGCAAATCGAAATCTCGTAGCCTCTTCTTAATATCAATCTCTAGCATTTATTAATCACCCGCCTGGTCATTGTTTTTACGATAATGATGACCACAAAGGAGATGGCTACCAGTATTATAGACAGACAGAGCGAGACATTCAGATCTCCCTGCATGGCGGTGTAGATGGCCAGAGGCATGGTCTGGGTGCGGCCCTGGAAGTTTCCAGCAAACATGATGGTAGCCCCGAATTCACCCAATGAGCGAGCGAAGGCCATGATGGCACCGGAGATAAGCCCGTTCATGGCTATGGGCAGGATCACATGGAAGAAGGTGTAAACCCGGGAGGCGCCTAAAGTGCGGGCCGCATTCTCGAAGGCCTGGTCCACGTCTTCAAAGCTTGTCCTTGCCTGGCGTATATAAAAAGGCGAGGAGACGAAGACCTGGGCTATGATCACGGCTAGGGTGGTAAAAGCAATGCTTATCCCAAAGGCGCTTAGGTAGTGACCTACAATACCCATCCTTCCAAAGGCCATCAGCAGAGCAATGCCGGCAACGGCAGGCGGCATGATCACCGGCAGGTCGATTAAGGAATCAGCTATCTCTTTACCGAAATAGTGAAACCTTGCGCTGACATAAGCAATGGGCGTTCCCATAACGACCACCACAATTGTTGTCAAAGTCGAGGTCGTAAGAGACAGACGGAGGGCATCCAACACCATCGGATCGTGCAGAGATCTGAGGATCGTCTCCGGGGGGCTCTTCAGGAAGAGGGCAACCACCGGCAAGGCTATGAAAGCCATGGCCAGTGTCAGCAAAAAGGCCAAACCCGATTTCAGAGCCACTTCTCTTGTCCTGGAAGGAAGGCAGATAGCCTTGTCTGGGGTCTCATGCCCGTGATTTGGCAGTTTCGCGAGAGAGCTTTCATCGAGACCGCCAAAATCAGACTGATTGGAAGCCATTGATCACTCATTTATATTTTGATACGACAGAAGGGTTTTGGCGCCGGGTTTCTTTCGTCTCCCGGCCCCAAAAGAAAAACCATCCAGTTAAGCTGCAGCTTTTGCTGCCGAAGCTGTCACTTCGGACTTGGCAGGCTCGCTTTCCACTGGAGTAAAGCCGTATTTTTCCAGAACAGCCTTTCCCTCATCAGATATTACCAGATCAATAAACTCCTTGCTCTCGGCTGGATACTTGGATTCCAGCAATATCCCGAGAGGGTACTCGGCGATGATATTGTATTCATCCGGGATGTCTATCTTATCCACCTTGCTTGCTAGCTGCTCGGTTACATCAGAGACATATGCAAATCCGACGTCCGCCTCACCCAGGGCTACTTTGGTCACCACGTAATTGACATTGGTCTCTTGAGATATAACATTTGCCAGCACTTTTGCCTTATAGTCCGGACCATAGGCGGAATCGTTGCCCAGCTTACTTATGATCTGCAGCGCATAGTCGCCCACCGGCACATCTTTCGTTCCTATAACTATCTTGAGGCCGGGCTTGGCAAGGTCTGAGAGGTTGCCGACCTTAGCAGGATTATCCTTGGGAACGATGAGCGATAGCTTGTTTTCTGTGAAGATGATGATGCTGCTGTTGTTCATCAGCCCAATATTCTTTACGGCATTCATCTGCTTCTTATTGGCAGAGACAAAGACATCGGCGTAAGCTCCGTTCTCGATCTGAGTGCGAAGCGCCTGCGAGCCGTCAAAGTTGAATGCCACTTTGATATTTGTTTGATTCGTGTAAATCTGCCCAATCTCTCCGAAAGCCCCCGTCAGCGACGCGGCAGTAAAAACTGTGAGCTCTTTTGGCTCTTCTGCCAATCCTGCAGACGAGGCCAAAACCAAGGCTGCAATCAATGCTACCAATACATGTATCTTGATCATTTGTGTTCTTCCTCCTGGATTATCCTTTATCATGCGCAATTCCTATGTAAAGCTCAATGTTTACTTTTGCTTAAAAAGATAGCGTTTATGTGAAACATATTATTCTTTGCGCTCCGAGCGGATGTAGATTTCTATCATTCTTCCATGCTCCATTCAAACCTCAATGGCGAATACCGCCCAGTCGAGCTGCTTGATGGCACCCCACAGGTCAAAGGACATTTTCATCAAGCCGTATTTGCGGTAGAGCTGCTGACTTATCTTGATCTCCATATCACCATTAGCTCGAACCGCAGTGCCATCGATGGCCACACCGCAAGGTTTTCCCACAGCATCTGAGGGCGTAACCCGGACATGAGGATTATTGCACATGCGTTTGACCTTGCCGCTATTGGCATAGGACCGAACGAAGAGCCGACAATCATCAACAACAAACCATACGGGCGTCGGGACCATCTGTCCGTTCCTCTTGACAGTTTCAAGTCTGATATACTCTTTATTCTGAAACTGCTCCAGCTTGTAGTCTTCTCTCATGTCGCCACCTTCTCTCTGCTTTCCAGCAGGGCGTTGGCCATGCCTTCCACCAAATTCATCGAGCCCTCATATCCGAGGAACAACTGATGGGAGGCTCCGTAGCGATCATGATTGGGCAGTCCCACCCGCAGGAGCGGAATATTCTCTTTTCTGGCAATCCCTCTCCCTGTGAAGGGGCCTACCAAGAGCTCAATATCCCGGCTCACCGCCTCCTCTGCGATCTG
>JAQTYS010000215.1 GCA_028688175.1 Methanothrix sp.
CTATGGATTACACAATTTTAATACATCAGGCGGAGGAAGGCGGATTCTGGTCCGAGGTTCCGGCTCTACCTGGCTGCTATTCGCAGGGAGAGACCATCGATGAAACCTTGAGAAACAGCAAAGAGGCTATAGAGCTCCATCTGCAGTTGAAGATGACATGATTGCCACTCCTGTAGAATAGAGCCTTTTCATAGGCAGGGTTCAGGTAGAAGTGGCATAGATATTAGAACCTATTCAGCTCCCCCAGCCTCTCTGGCCTTGCCATCAGCTCAGTTCCCACCAGCAGCGCATCCGCCCCCGCCCGCATCATGCGCAGGGCATCCTCAGGGCTATGTACACCGCTCTCCGCGACAAGGAAGACTCCCGCCTCCTTCGCCCGCGGCGCCAGCCTCTCGAATGTACCGAGGTCTACTTCAAGCGTATTTAGATTGCGGTTGTTGACTCCAATAATCTTGGCATCGGTCTTCAGAGCCGCCTCCAGCTCGTTCTCGTTGTGAACTTCCACCAGCGGCTCCATTCCAATGGCCCGGGCGGCATTCACAAATCTGTTCAGATCGATGCCCAAGGCAGCTATGAGCAATACATGGTCCGCCTGCACTTCTCCTAGCTGCCTCTCATCGAAAATGAAATCCTTTCGCAGGACGGGAAGCCCAGCTTTGCGGGCGATGAGGGCGCTATGCAGAGAACCCTTAAAATTGGTGGGCTCGGTCAGGACAGAGATGGCGCAGGCACGCTGCTGCCTGTAAGCTGCGGCATAGGTCGCCACCTCATCCGGTGAAAGGGCCCGGCCCAGAGCTTTGGGCTTGATCTCGGCAATGATGGGGATCAGGCCCATGCTCTTCAGGGCGCGGGCCGAGGCAATCAGGTCCCGTCGCTCTTCCTTCGGCCAGGGGGCCGCAGCAGCAAAGCCCCGCTCTCGAGAAGCAACCAGGATCTCATCGATCAACGGGTGCATGCCGCTACATCCTCGATCCAGTTGCTGATCAGTTTCTTGCCGGAGGGTGTGAGCACCGACTCGGGATGAAACTGCAGGCCACAATGGGGTCGGCTCTTATGCCGGACGCTCATGATCACCCCCTCTGCGGTCTTGGCACAGGCCACAAGTTCCGGGGATAGTCTTTCAATGGCCAGGGAGTGATACCGTCCTCCAACGATCGGATTTTCTATACCCCGAAATATGCCCAGTCCATCGTGCTCGATCATCGAAGTCTTGCCGTGCAGCGGCTTGGTATGCGATATGGTTCCCCCGTAGGCGATGTTCATAGCCTGATGACCCAGGCAGACGCCCAGGATAGGCGTGCTGCCAAACTGCTTAATTATCTCCAGGCAGCTGCCGATATCCCGTGGGTTGGCTCGATGGCCGGGTCCTGGAGATATTACTATTCCTAAAGGCTGCATGGCAGCCACCTCCGCCAATGTTATGCGGTTGGGCCGGACAGCCGTCTCTTCATAAAACTGGGAGACATAGTCCACCAGATTCCAGACGAAGGAGTCCTGGTTGTCTACAAATAGAATCGGTCGGATGGCAGGGGAGGTCATAGCGCCACCCCCAAAGCTCTCTTCATGGCAGCCATCTTCCTCTCCGTCTCTTGAAATTCCTTTTCCGGATCTGAGTCAGCCACTATCCCTGCTCCCGCCTGCACGCTGGCCACTTTATCCTTGACAAGGACACTTCGGATGGCTATGGCAAAGTCTGAGCTGCCGTCGATGGAGAAGTAACCTATTCCTCCTCCGTAAATGCCTCTGGGCGAAGCTTCGAGGTCGTCGATGATCTCCATGGCTCGCAGCTTAGGCGCTCCGGAGAGAGTTCCAGCCGGAAAGACCGACCTTGCGGCATCGAACTGGTCGCACTCCTCTCTAAGCTCCCCAGAAACGGTGGTCTCAATATGCTGCACATGGGAGTACTTGAGCACAGACATGAAATCGTCCACCTGAACAGAGCCGGAGCGACAGACGGATCGGACATCGTTTCGTCCCAGGTCCACCAGCATGACATGCTCCGCCCTCTCTTTTTCGTCTCCCAGCATTATTTTGGCATATTTGTCGTCCTCTTCTCGCGTCCTTCCCCTAGGGCAGGTGCCGGCAATGGGATTGACTCTCAGCTTGCGGTCATAGGTGTTGAAGAGCGTCTCGGGTGATGCTCCCACAATGGCCAAGTCGCCAAACTCAAAGAGATAGGTGTAGGGGCTGGGATTGATGCTGCGCAGCTTCCGATAGAGTTTGACCGGATCCGGACACTCGATTCTGGTCGATCGGGCTAATACTATCTGGAATATGTCTCCGTCCAAAATGTGCTCTTTAGCCTTGCGTACTGCTTGCTCATACTGCTGCTGCCCGCCAGATGAGAGGATTTTGCCTGCAATATTCAGGTCCTCAGCCTGATCATAATCCGGGTCGATTCCGCCGATGGTCTCGATCAGGTTGACCTTGGGGCCGGGCAGAATAGGTGCGATGGTGAAGTAGACCTTGCGAGTAAGGTGGTCGAAGATGAAAGTGCTCTCCGCCAGGCACAGCTTTGCATCCGGTGCATCCGATGACGAAGTTCTGCCCAAACGCTCTTTAACCAGATCGTAGGCCAGATAACCTATCCCTCCTCCCGTGAAGACCTGCCTTCCAAAGTTATTGGGCATGCCCCGGCTACAGGGGATGGCCGCCCGAAGAGCATCAAAGAGATCGTAGCCCTCCTTTATCGGTCCTTGCAGGATTGAGCCCTTCTTTTCCACATCCACATATCTTGAGAGCCTCTCCTCGATGGGGCCCATGCCGCCGCTAAAAAACTGCATGTGCAGGAAGCGGTTTTTGACAGTTACTACTGCGGACGGATCGGCTCCTACGAAGGAGAACCTGGCCTTTTGGCCTGACTTCTCCACCGACTCCAGCAGATAGGGATACCTGCGGCCTCGGAGAGCCAGGTAAAGGGAGAGGGGCGCGTCCACACTCACCTTATCGGTCACGTCCACGTAAATCGGCTCTACTGGGGAAGAGGACATGCTCTCACCTCCCGAACGAAGGAGAAGATCTTTTGCAAGTCCTTCTTGCCGGCAGTCTCCAGGCCGCTGGAGACGTCCACTGCATAGGGCCCGACCTTCCTTATAGCCGCAGCCACATTACCGGGATTAAGGCCGCCTGCCAATATCACCGGTACCTTCAGGCTCTTGACCAGGGAGGCGCTTTTGTTCCAATCATGAACCGCTCCCGTCCCTCCCAGCGTTCCATTGCATAATGTATCCAGCAGAACGGCATCGGCACTGGCTGCATAATCTTCGATCTCATCCAGCGTGCAGTCCGAGGAAACAGTCGCCACCAGCTTCTGAGCAACTCTGCCCTTCAGCTCCGCCATATCCTCTGCACTTAGCGATCCATGCACCTGCAACACATCAGCTCCCGTCTTCATGGCTAGCTCTACGGCTCTCTCTACCTTATCGGGGGCAATGACCGCCACGCTCTTGGTGAACAGCGGCACCTGTTTTATCAGATCCGCAGCCTTTTTTGCCGAAAGGCAATGCCTGGATTGATCTATTTCTACAATGAATCCTACCCCGTCCGCTCCTGCGAGGACTGCCTGGGAGAGTTCTGTGCTGTTCATGATTCCGCAGACCTTTATCCTGGTCACAAAAACCGCTCCAGCTTCTTTGGCTCTCCGTTCATCTCCGCCATTCTTTGCAGGAGATGCAGGGCTTTGCCGGAGTCTATGGCCTTCTCTGCCATATTTGCTCCCTCTTTAAGTGTGGGGGCCTTTCCGCTGACATAGATGGCAGCTCCCGCATTCATGGCGATGATATCTCGGGCCGGGGACTGCTCACCTTTCATCACAGCTGCCAGCTTTCTGGCATTCTCCTCCGGCAGTCCACCGGCGATATCCTGCGGCCCGGCCAGTTGATATCCCAGATCCTGAGGCATTAGGCTATAGCTTTTAACCATTCCATCTTTCAGCTCTGATACCCTAGTCTCGCCAGTGTTGGTGATCTCATCCATGCCCATGCCGTGCACCACCATGGCCCTTTTCGTGCCCAGCATCAGGAATACTCTAGCTATTTTTTCGCAAAGTTGTGGGTCATAGACGCCCATGAGCTGTGCTTTGGCTCCGGCGGGATTGGTCAGAGGCCCCAGGATGTTAAAGACGGTTCGCAGGCCCAATTCGCGCCGAATCGGAGCTACACGCTTCATGGCTGGATGGAAGATGGGTGCCAGCATGAATCCCAGTCCCAGGCGCTCGATCATTTCCTCTACAGCCACGGGCTCTGGACTGATGTTGACGCCAAGCTCCAAGAGAACATTGGCGCTGCCGCATTTCGAGCTAACAGCATAGTTTCCGTGCTTGGCCACAGGCACGCCGCAGGCGGCGGTGACAATGGCCGCTGCCGTGCTCACGTTGATGGTGTTGGAGGCATCTCCTCCTGTGCCGCAGGTATCAACTAATGTGCCTATGACCTTGGGGTGGATGCATACCGCCGAATCGCGCATCTTCCTGGCAAAGCCCGCAATCTCCGAGATGGATTCACCTTTCATGCGCAGAGCAAACAGCAGAGCGCCTATCTGGGCATCTGTGGCACTGCTGAATATCTCTCCCATAAGGGTCTCGGCCTCCTCCTGGGAAAGGTCGCGCCCTTCCACGATCTTTTGAAGGTAACTCAAAGTCATCACCAGATTGAATGTATAATATTGTACTATACTGAGTTAAAAAGTACATTGTATTTAAAGATTGTGTATT
>JAQTYS010000216.1 GCA_028688175.1 Methanothrix sp.
CCCATCATCTTCCTGATATCCTCATCCGGTGTGCTGATCAGTTTGATATCGTATCTGTCTACCAGTATCTTGAGCATATCCGCATTGATCCAGCCGGGCACAATGGGCCCCAGGTAGATGCCCTTGATTCCCAACGCCAGCAAGGACCAGAGAATGGCCACCGCCTTTTGTTCCATCCAGCTTACCACCATTGTGAGGGGCAGATCGTTCACGCCCACACCAAACAGGCCTGCCAGGGCCTGGGCCACCTCCAGGGCCACGATGGCATCATTGCACTGGCCGAGATCGATGAGCCGGGGAATGCCCTCTATGTTGCCCAAGTCCAGATCGTTGAAGCGGAACTTGCCGCAGGCCAGGGTGAGCACCACCGTGTCTTTAGGCAGCTTTTGCACAAACTCCCGGTAATAGTCCGACTTCTTCAAGGGCGCATCGCAGCCACCTACCAGGAAGAATCTCTTGATCTTTCCCTGCTCCACCAACTGCTTGATCTTGGCGGCATGGCTGAGCAGCACTGAGGTGGAAAAGCCGGTGGTGAGCACGTATTCGCCCGGAGCATCCGGCAGCTCGGGTAGCGAGCGGGCCATGGCTATGACCTCAGAGTAGTCGTATCCATCGATGTGCTTTACTCCCGGTAGGTGGACCGGCCCGTTGGTGAACATGCGATCTTTATACTCCTCTTTGGGGATCAAGAAGCAGTTGGAGGTTCCGAGCAGTGCCATAGGATACAAAGCGAAGAGCTTTCGCTGGTCAAACCAGGCTTTGCCCAGGTTTCCTGCTAGATTTTTGTACTTGCGCAGGCCGGGATAGCCATGGGCGGGTAGCATCTCGGAGTGGGTATACACAAAGACGTCTGTACCCTCTACCTGGCTTAGGAGACTGGCAAGAGCATGCAGATCGTGGCCGGTGACCAGGATGCCGTGACCTTTGACTGTGCCGGTCCTAACCTGCGTGGGTGTGGGCTCGCCAAAGGTCTCGATATGCGCCTTCTTGAGCAGCTGCATGGTCTTGATGTTCATCTTGCCTGCTTCCACCGCCAGGCTGAGAAATTCCTGGGGATCGAAATTGACATTAGTGAGGGTAGCGAAGAAGCCTCGCTCGATGAAGGCATCCACCTCTGGATCTGTATAGCCCAGCTCGCGGGCATGGTAAAGGTAGGCGCTGATGCCTTTGATGGCAAAGAGCAGGTTGTCTTGCAGACGGGCTACGATTGCTTCCTTTCCACATACTCCCTTGATGGTGCAGCCTGTGCCTCCTGCGGTCTGGGAGCACTGGTAGCAGAACATTTCCGGTTTCTCAATTGCTGACATTTCTTATTTCCTCCGTTTCCGATCTTATTGATGCAGATATTTTCCTGAATGTTAATGCTATTATGCTTACCTGGTATACATTGGATACTAAAGTATTTAGCCTAGAGCGTTTCTGCAAAGATACCATGCAAGAAGGATGCACTGTAAATCTGACAGTCAAGTATATCGCCCGAAAATGGACGCTGCTCATTCTCCTGGAGCTCTACAAGGGAGAAGGGCACACCAGGCGCTTTACCGAGCTGAAGAATTGCCTTTTCGGCATCACCCAGAAGGTGCTCTCGGCGCGCCTGCGAGAGCTGGAGAAGGAAGGACTGGTGGTGAACAGAGTGGACAGCACGCTCTTTCCCGTGAAGAGCGAGTACATCCTCACAGAGAGCGGTCTTGAGATCATAGACATTGTCAAGGATATGAAGCATTGGGCGCTGAAATGGAAGATTACCAACATCAAATGCGAATGCCAGGACTGCCAACAGTGCGTGTTGTGAGGGAAGATACAAGTCCCTCATCTTTGTCCGCTTTGCTCTCCAAAGGTCGGCAAGATTCCCAGTTGCGCCATCAATCCGAGAAGATTGGCCTCGCCCCAGAGCTCTGCAATCTTGCCGTTCTCGATGCGAAAGATCTCAATTCCCGTCATGGTTATGCTCTTGCCCGTGGCCGGCAGGCCCATGAAAGCGCCCTTATGAATGCCCCGGGCGGTGAAGCGGGCTGCAACCCTATCCCCATCGGCCAGCATATCTTCGATCGTAACATCGAGATGCTCAAAAGCAGCCCGGCAAGCTGTGATCACCTCATTCATTCCCTGTATTCCCGGCGAGCAGGGAAGAGGAACGTGAAGGATGAAGTCATCGGCCAGCAGCTCATCTGCTGCCATCAAGTCGCCACTGGAGGGGCCCAGGGCAAAGAAGCGGCGGACGAGGGCTTTGTTCTCATCTATCGACATGGAAGCATTCCTCACAGCATTTTGGTGGCTTCTTTGGGCCGGGGTGTCTTTATCACCAATATGCGTAGCGTCCCCTGGCTCTCGTTGATCCAGCGGTGAGCAATTTTAGCCGGGCTTTCTATCAGCGTATCCGCTTCCACAACAGCCTTCTCTTCGCCGATCTCCACCACTCCCTGGCCTTCCAGAACGTAGAAGACCACATCCACGGGAGTGATATGCTTTTTCAGGGACTGTCCCGGCTGCAAGGTGATGTGCGCTACCTGGGCATTCTCTCGGTCGCTGAGGCTCCTGGCATCCACTCCGTGGTGATTGGGCTTGCTCACCACGTCTCTTAGCTGCAAAACTTTCATCGTAATCTTACTCCATTAGATTATAGAGATATTCTTACGATAATAAATACTATGGTATAAATAAGTAAACGTTTCCGAGAGTATACCTGCTGCCAAATTGTTAAATAAAAAATAATCGGCTATTTTCGGCATGAAATAGCCTCACCTTTAGACTTTTCGGCCTTTCTGGTGACTAGCGTCGTCTGACAGGATACGGCTTTCTTGGACCCGATTTGCGAGAGCTATCCGGTCTGCAACCTCTTGCTGCGCCCCTTGATCGATAGGAATTGGCTGACTCGGCGGCAGCCCCCACTGCCATCTTTGCCGTTTCGGAATGGTACTGGTGATCCATGACCTCTGCTTTGGTGCGTGTCAGCCGCTCAATGCTGCGCAGGATATTGCGTTCATCTGCTGCACAAAATGAATATGCCTTGCCATCTGCTCCGGCACGCCCTGTGCGACCGATGCGATGGATATAGCACTCCGGTTCACTGGGCAGATCGAAGTTGATCACATGGGAAATGTCGTCAACATCAATTCCCCTCGCTGCGATATCAGTTGCCACAAGCACCCGCAAGCGGCCCGATTTGAAATCATGCATGGCCTTAGTGCGCTGGTTTTGTGATTTGTTGCCGTGAATGGCGTCCGCATTGATCCTGCTCTTGCGAAGCGCCTCAGCAATCTTATCTGCCCGGTGCTTGGTGCGCGAGAAGATCAAGACGCGCTCCATGTCTTCGTCTCTGATGAGCTTCTGCAATAGCGGAAACTTATTGTTCTGATCCACGAAAAAGACACTCTGCTTGATGCACTCGAGAGTGCTGGCCTGAGGAGTAGCCTCGATGCGTACGGGGTCGGTGAGAAGCTTTTCTGCAAACTCACCCGTCTCGCGGGACATGGTGGCCGAGAAGAAAAGCGATTGATGCTTTTGGGGCAGTGCTGTGACTATTCGGCGCATATCCTTGATGAAACCCATGTCCAGCATTCGATCGATCTCGTCCAGGACGAAGAACTCCACACCTTTCAGCATAACATAGCCCTGATTCATCAGATCGAGCAGCCGGCCGGGTGTGGCAACCAGGACATCGACGCCTTGAGAGAGCATCTTGACCTGAGGTCCTTGCCGCACGCCGCCGAATATGACCGTATGCCTAAAGCGCAGAAACTGGCCGTAGGTAGCAAAGCTCTGGTCGATCTGTGCGGCCAGCTCTCTAGTAGGAGCAATAATCAGAGCACGCGGCACACCTGGGAGGGCGGCCTTGCGCTGTTCCGATATCTTCTGCAATATGGGCAGCACAAATGCTGCTGTCTTGCCTGTGCCTGTCTGAGCAATGCCCATCAGGTCTTTTCCATTCAAGAGGTGGGGTATGGCCAGGTTCTGAATGGGAGTCGGTGCGGTGTATCCTTCCTTGGCCAGTGCTCGGCAAAGCGGATCTATGATATTTAAATTTCCAAATGACATTCTTGCCTCTAAATATTTCTAAGTGCTGATCTTGGATTTGGTTGAAGTCCTTTGATGCGGATCCGAAAAGAAACTGGTTGAATGGCATCTTAATGCAAAGAGATACTTCAACCGGTTGCAGAGGCACTTGGGGAAGAATGCTACTTCGTTAAAACGAAATGAAGATAGTATTATAATCAAATCCTTTTAATATCGCCTTGCTTTTGGCAAGCATTCTTGGGAATATGCAGGCTTGGATCCATTTATCTGGACAGGTAATTCTATATTCAAGCCGTCTCTGCCATTTCCAAATCTCATTTATTCCATGTATCCTTTTTTTGTCGATTTCAAAGAATCGATATGCGCTTTCAAAAACATCTCAGCAAATTTTTCGAATCAATGCAAATGAAGCCTATTGACGAGGTGCACTTTAGTCTATATACCTGTCGGTCAATATCAATCGATTAATGTCTGCCTGGAGAAACGGAAAGAATATAAAATTGAAGCTGATTGCATTATGCCGCAATATTATGCTCCCGTCGGGAATTTAGCATTAATTTACTAGTAAGTGTCTTAATCAGAATAAAATAAGAAAAATAATATTTCACGAAAAGATCAGCTTTCTTATGCGCGAAGTCTTCGCTCTGCCTTCATCAGTTCGCCAAAGCTATATCCTTATCAATGCG
>JAQTYS010000217.1 GCA_028688175.1 Methanothrix sp.
CTGGCTGCAGACGCTGCCGGCAAGGCAGTGCTGCTCCAGCCTCGTGAATTTGTGGAAACGGGAACTAAGGTAAGGTAGGAGGTTTTTATTTTGCTCCAGATAGAAAATCTGTCCAAGACATACAAAGTGAAGGACAGAGATGTTGTGGCTCTTGAAAATATCAGCTTCACCACCAGGCCGGGTGAGATTTTGGGATTGGTGGGAAAGAGTGGAGGGGGCAAGAGCACTCTCATGAAGATCCTGAGAGGCATGGAGGACTTTGACTGCGGCAGGATAATCCTGGATGACTTGATCATCACACCCGGATCAAATGATGAAGTGAAGAGGGCGCAGCTGGCGGTTACAGCCATACATCTGCAAAGAGACTTCGCACTCTGGACGGAGACTGCCCTTAAAAACGTGGTGCGACGAGTTAAAGCCAGGAAAACCGGCTATGAGGCTCTGCCTATTCCCGAGGATGTGGACTATGATGAGCTGTACCAGGAGGCCATGTACTACCTGCGGCTGGTGGGCCTGGGCGAAAAAGCACAGCATCTGGCCACTATCCTCAGCGGCGGCGAGAAGCAGAGGCTTCTTATTGCCAGGCAACTGGCCAAGAAGCCTAAAATATTGCTGCTGGATGAGCCGGCTACCATGGCCTGTCCGGCTACCAAGCAAGAGGTGCTGGATGCCATCAAGAACGTGAACAAGGAGCTGGATCTTACCATAATCATAGTATCACATCTGCCTGAGATTCATGAGTATCTGGCACACAGGCTGATTTGGCTGGAGAAAGGAAAGATCGTTGCCGATGGAAAGCCGGGAGAGATCCTTGATCGGTTTATGGCCGGGATTGGAAAGATGGTGCCTCTGGCATCCTGGCCGAATGCCCAGCCGCTCATTAAAGTTAGAGGTTTATCTAAAAGAGGCTGCCAGATTTGCACAGGAGAGGTCCTGAATGTTCTTAAGATGGAGGATCTGAACTTCGATATAAACGAGAGCGAGATCACATCCATCATAGGCAATAGCGGCGGAGGGAAGACTACACTTCTCAAGATCATGCAGGGCGTGAGGCTGCCGGATGAAGGCTGTGTATGCTATCGTTATGGTGATAAGTGGGTGGACATGGTCACCTACTCGCCCGGCAGAATGAATGTGCGCCGCTCTCTAGGTATCATGTATCAGGAGTTTGCTCTTTATGCCGGAGAGACCATTCTTGATCAGATTGCCTACAAAATGGGCATCAAGGGCACTGACGTGATTGACCACGCCCGGGCAGTGGCTGAGGAGTTGGGCATAAGCGACAAGGTGCTTGATGTCATTTATGCCATGACGGATATGTCGGAGGAGGATGCCAAAGCCGCCCTCGAGTCACTGGGACTGACCAGAGACATATTCAAAGATCTGTTCCCCCGTTTTCCCACAACCGAGGCCCGCAAGTATGCTGAGCCGATCTTTGATCTTATTTCCCTTGATAGAGAAGCCATGTGGAAACTCCCAGAGCAACTGAGCGGCGGAGAGCTGGTAAGAGCATCTTTGGCCATTATCCTGGCGGCCAGGCCTAAAATTCTGATTCTGGATGAGCCATTTGGTGATATTGACCCCATTACCATGCGTGAAGTCTCCAATGCCATTAAGAAGATCAATGCAGAGCTAGGCACTACCATAATACTGGTCAGCCATCATGTGGAATTCGTCAAGGAGATCTCCCACCGAGCCATGCTCATCGAGGATGGAGCTATTGCAGCGGACGGAGATCCGGCTGAGGTCTGCAACGCCTTCCTGGCCTCCTGCCATGCACCCTATCTGAAGTACCTGGAAGAGCGCTATAAAGTTCATGGATGATCAAAGATGGACGAGCAAGTAGAGGAGATTTACCGGCAGGTGGCAGATCAGATAACTCCGGAGGATTTCCAGGCAAGAGTAGATGAGAAGGTAGCCCTCATGGCCGGCCTATGCGACGGCAGGACGGCGGCAATGCTCGTAGCTCGGGACCTGGGCGCATCCGAGGTGCTGACCAAGATTGGCAGCATCCGGCCTGAGACGGGAAATGTTATTTTCACGGGCCGGGTGCTTGCTGTCTCCGAGATACGCGAGTTTCCTCGCTCTGACGGATCCATGGGACGGGTTGCCAATCTAACACTGGCCGATGAGACGGGATCTATGCGTGTGGCTCTCTGGGATGAGACGGTAGAGCTGGTTCGCTCCGGAGATTTAAAGGAGGGACAGTGCCTCAAGGTCAGAGGTCTGGCTAAAGAGGGCTATACCGGGACTGAAGTTACCTTAGGCAGAAACGGGGGCATCGAAGAGGTGGAACTGGACATATCTCCCAGGACTGCGCTCTACAAGATTGCCGAGATCAAGAGCGACATGAGCGATGTTAGCTTTCTGGGCGCTGTTGTCGACCCTGGTGAAATCAGGCAGTTTCTTCGTAAAGATGGAGGCCAGGGCCAGGTGCGCTCCGTGCTTTTAGGAGACGAGACCGGCAAGATCAGGCTTACCCTTTGGGATCTGCAGGCGGCCATGCCGCTCGAGAAGGGTGAGACGATCGAGGTCATGAACGGCTCATCTCGGGAGAGATACGGATCGCTGGAGATTCAGACAGGAAACTACAGCACAGTTAAGAAGAGCAGCAAAAAGGTTTCGTTCTCCGAGAAGATGACCAGGGTCGCCGATCTCAAACCTGGCATGCTCTGTAGCATCACCGGCTTTGTGACGGGTCTGGGAGAGGTGCGGGAGTTTCAAAGAGATGACGGAAAAACAGGAAGGGTGGCCAATATCTACATCTCTGATGAGACGGGTCGCATCAGAGTGGCTCTTTGGGCGGAGCATGTAGATCTATTGCAGGGCCTGGATCTGGGTTACAGAGCAGAGATCATAGACGCCCTGGCCAAGAGCGGCTGGAATGAGGAACTGGAGCTGTCTTGCGGATGGCGCACCAGGATTACTTTCGCTCCGCCTGGATAACGTTGTTAAAGAAGATCTGCGAATTCTCTTTGAGGAAGATTCTAAGGAACTGGGAAGATGCCGACAAAATTACTGGAAGATCTGCCGGGTGTGGGTCCGGCCACTGCGGAAAAGCTGCGCGAGGCCGGCTTTGGCTCCGTGGAAGCTATTGCTGTTGCCTCTCCTGGCGAGCTGGTGACCGCGGCAGAGGTGGGAGAAGCCACAGCTGCCAAGATCATTGCCGGGGCCAGGGAAGCAGCTGATGTGGGCGGCTTTGAGACGGGAGATCGAATCTTAGAGCGCAGGCGCCTGGTGGGCAAGATCACCACCGGCAGCAAGAACTTTAATGAGCTTTTGGGCGGGGGCATGGAGACTCAGTCCATTGTGGAGCTGTACGGCGAATTCGGTTCGGGCAAGACGCAGGTGGCTCATCAGATGGCCATAAACGTGCAACTGCCTACCGAAATGGGCGGGCTGCACGGTTCGGTTATTATTATCGACACGGAGAACACCTTCCGGCCGGAGCGCATCGCTCAGATGGTAAAAGGCCTGCCGCCTGCGCCTGACGGCCAGGACCGCGACCCGGCTGATTTCCTGAAAAACATCAGCGTGGCCAGAGCCTTTAACTCCAATCACCAAATCCTTCTGGCGGAAAAAGCCATGGAGATGGCGGAGAAGGCGAAGGAGTCGGAATATCCTGTGCGCCTGATCATCGTGGACTCGGTAACCGCTCACTTCCGGGCAGAGTACGTGGGGCGCGGCACTCTGGCCAACCGCCAGCAGAAGCTGAACAAGCACCTGCACGATCTGATGCGCTTTGGCGATCTGAACAATGCCCTGATTCTGGTGACCAATCAGGTCATGAGCAAGCCGGATACCTTCTTTGGCGATCCCACCAAACCAGTGGGCGGGCATGTGCTGGGGCATACCTCCACCTTCAGGTTGTACCTGCGCAAGTCCAAGGGCGAAAAACGCATTGCCAGACTGGTGGACTCACCTAATCTGCCGGACGGCGAGGCGGTCTTTTCAGTGACTATGGAAGGGCTGAAGGATTAGAGGTGAATAGGGTGATAAGGCGTCTTAGAAGGGACACTAGTCTTGATCGATACAGAGGCCCCATCACCTAATACTACCTTTGCACATCAGATATATATTTCTTTTGTTATGAGGAAAGGGAGATCCGGGTAAAGGAGGGAGAACGTGTTTAGTATTTTGCCACGGATCGCCATTCATCCCGTTCTATTCGCAATAGATATAGACAATTGCGATAATCTATTGCGGATAATTCTACGAGCAGAAGGCTAATGCGATCTCATTTCGTCCCTGCGAATCGTTTGATAGTCTCTCTTTTGCGCTGCCACCGGCGAGCCTCTCTTGCTTTGTCCTCTTCCAATATGGCCATGCGCCCCGATTTATTTGCTAATTCGCTCTTTTTCTTTTTCGCCTGATCTATGATTGGCTGATCCGTGCTCTTCTGATCCATACTCATTTCACCTTAATTGATAATGGATAAATTTCTGTAGACGAGATGCGCGAACAGAAAATACTCAATCATTAAATGGAGATGATTCTATATAAAGGCGATTGTTGGATTGCACATATTTACCCGACAGTGATATGATTCTGAAGATTCCATGCGTTCGAGCGGAGAGATGCAAATGAGATTTAAGAGCAGCACAATTCTGGCAATGCTCTGTGCCATAATTGTCATCTGGCTGGGAGCGGCGCAATGCACGGTGGTCATCAATGAGGTGGAAGCAAATCCG
>JAQTYS010000218.1 GCA_028688175.1 Methanothrix sp.
TCTGGGAGGCGGGATCTGAAAACTGTCCGGATGGTGTAGTGGCCCATCATGAAAGCCTGTCGAGCTTTCGACCCGGGTTCGAATCCCGGTCCGGGCGTTGATTTACAGAAAAGGAGAGAGCCTTGCAAGGGCTCTCGCTTTACTCTATCTTTTCTCAAACTCCCATTATGCTCTTCGAGGCTACTTGCTATGGCTTATACAATGGTCTCCGCTCGGTTGCACCCATCATGCAGATACAAGATTATCTTAAACACGGACGTATTTTATATCCACCCACACATCGCAGGAGGCTTCGGGAAAGATTTCCTGGAAGATTACCGGCTCAGAGCTACAATACAATTACCTAGCCAGCCCGTTATTCCCGCCGCCTTCCTCCCCCATGCCATCCCAGAGCGCCGGACGGATTCCCCCTTGACCGAGGGATTCATCGAGGGATGAGATTGTTGATTCTAGGGCATTATAGAAATTGTTTTTGTAAGGTTTAAAAAAGCCGAAAAAAGGATGAAGCTTGCTGGTGCACGCATCAAGGGGCGCTATTAATCATTGGCACTCCCTTAAATATGCTATGCTTAGATGGTGACTTCCCTTTTCACACTACAACCTCCAGATATTCCTTTGCGTATCCCCTATGACAGAGCCCAACTTCCACCCTGATCAGATCATCTAAAACACGTTCAAGTTGCGTAACTCTCTCCGGATTCTCTATTGCTTTGTGGAATCATTAAATCCGGGAGCTTGGGATCAAGAGGATTTGGTCAACGAAAGCTCGACGGTTTCTGGATCCCATAAAACCGGGCGTGAGGGCGTGCGGCCCGAAGCATACCCCATCCCTTTAGGGGGTGGTGGCCGCACGCAATTACATAAGTGCAATTGTTTCCCTATCATGTGGTTTTGGAACATAAAATGGAGTTTGGCAGATATAGGCCTTTTCATGACCATCTCTAAAGAAAAAGAATAACTTAGAGTTCAATGATAGACTCTCAGAAAGAAGACTCTTTTCAATCCCTTTTGTTTCAACATGAGCTGCCATATTGCAGCCGGGATCGAGTCTGGTGCAACCACCCCCTCTCCTAAAGTACCTATCGAATGATTGCGGCCCGACTGTTATATATTTATCCAACTCACTTATATAAAATCCAAAGGATGATATTGTCACCGCAGAATCACCCATATTCGTGCACGAAATATACACTTCGAATGTATCTCTCTCTTTGCTGTATTCGAATATCTCACCAAATTCTACGTTAATTATAGGTTTATTTTTTGTATATTGTAAATATGAAAAGAGAGCGTTTGCTCCGGCGCCAATGGCACCTAAGTATGCGGCATAAGGAACAGCATCTTTGAGAAGCGTGATGAGATCAAAACCTCTTTGACTCGTTTCATTCAGCGCTGGAATATTTTCTATCATTTATTTCCAACTCAGGCTTCGCTATTGGATTAAACATTTCATTAGACGATTTTATATCCCTAATTGTGGGATGGAAGATAAATAGGCTTCCTTCAGCTCCTTCAGGTCTACGTGGTTGACCAGATCAAAAGCCTCTTTTCTGCTATCGCCCCTCAGCTCCTTGATGTACTCCCTTCGCATCCTTGCCAGAAGAGATGAGCACAAAACCAATGCCTGCAACAGTGTGGGCCGAAATGATTCTCAAGCCTCTCCGACATGGGATCATGCAGTCAGGCGCGCCGGGCATCTTCGACCTCGATGCTAAAGACTCTTGTGAGACAAGTTCTAAGATAATATCGTTGTAGCATTGTATTTCTGCGATGGCGCTTAGCTATTAATACTCAGTTAATTACATATTATTGCTCAAAATATTTAAACCCAACCAGTCGGATCACTTCCATTTGCCAAAACAAAAGGTTGGAAAGACTCTTCTACGGGGACTGGCGAAGGGATTAAGAACTAACGTTTCCTCAAAAAAATGACTTGGACTTTTCCCGCGCAAAAAAGGAGAGTCTCACCTGCTCGCTATGGTCGGGTTTGCATCTTTCTTCTTTTTTTGCCTTTCCTTTTTGGTCATCGCTTTTTTGCTTTTGCCTTGGGCTCGGTTTTTTTCAGCCATATCATCAACAGAGGCTACCGTCCTTAAAAAGGATTGGCCTTTGCCACGCAAGATCAATCCCACCGGATGAAAAGAACTATTCGCGTCCTATGGCCCGCGATCCCGGAGGACCCTGCTTATATCAACGCGCGGGATTTGCTCTGCCACTTTATCCCTGAAATCATTTACGAAGCACATGAATCGATATACGTCAGGAAAGTTCGAGACGAGTCCCACAGAAATGCGAATACTGGCCATCTCCTTATCTCGTATCAATTTGCAGGTGCCCTCTTGATTGCGATTGTTGCCCTCAAAGCATTCCGCCATCCTCTCCCGAGTTATATTATGGCTAACCTCACCATCGCCCGGGTTGCAGAAGCATCCGGTCCGCAAGGAGATTTTGGCCTTGCTGGCCAAATCTTGAACCCACCCGCAATCAAAGCTTCTGCCTTTTGCATCGCTGAGATTGAAGGCGATTGTGCCGCCGCGTTTTTCAGTGCCGCGAGGACCATAAATCTTGACGATGTGCCGCCCATTCCTGTGTTTTATAGCATGCATATTTCCCAGCAGCCAGCCGGTTAGACATCTTACTCTCTCATGAATAGTCTCCATGCCAATGCGGTCGATATGTCTCAGTCCAATTTCAACTGCCGGAATGTTTAGATAATTGACAGTACCATCTTCAAAAGCCTCATAAACATCCTTTCCCTTATGCAGACAGTACCATTTTTCATCTTGAGTAGATACGATAGCAATAGTCCCACCGGCAAACCATGGGCGCTGCAACTTATTGAGTGCGTCTTTTCGGGCCAGCAGGCAACCTATTCCAGTAGGATAGCCGAAAATCTTGTAGAACGAAATCGGGACGAAATCCGGGTGACATTTGCTCAGATCCAGCCGGTTGGTGGGAACGAATGCCGCGCAGTCCAGCAAGACATTCCAGCCTTTGTCATGGGCTCTGTCTATCCAATCCAATGGATGCTGCACCCCGGAGAAGTTGGATTGTGCAGGATATGCGAATAGATTATGGCCATCAGGTCGTGCTTGATCAAGGAGTCTCTCAAGTTCGTCCTCGTCAACCCGAAGGTCCTGAAGCCTTACAGGAAGATAGGTTACCTTTGCACCCTTCTTCCCTGCAAAGACCCTGATGCCGTTGACCGAATTATGGTTATCAGCGGTCAGCAAAAAGTGGTCGCCTGGTGTGAAGGGATAGGCCTCTCCCACAAGTTTCAATCCACCGGTAGCATTGGGTGTGAAGATAACCACATATTCATCTGGTGATGCCCTGAAAAACCGAAAGACGCATTTTCGGGCTCTCTCTACCAGATGGGTCATCGCCGATGACGTTGGATTCTGGGAGTGAGGATTGCCAAAGACATTGCATCTCAGCAAATTCACATGCTTTTGGAGCTGGCTGTCGGCATACAGTCCGCCACCCGTATAGTCCAGATAGATCTGATCTTGCCAGTCCAGTCTACCGTACTCAATTTCCCGCAATTTATCAAGGATGTGCGTTGTTTCATACTCAGGTTGAATTCGGTTAAATTCAGCAAAAGCGGTATCCATTTGTTCCGGACTATAATCTGTAGTCTGATATATATCGTCATCTGATATTTGCATGGTAATCCTCCTAAATCCCATGCCGATTGGTTACATCGCTCGTGCGACGCGTTCCTGCTGCAATCAGCACCTTTAATAAATCTATTTCATATCAACAAATAATTTAGTGCACCGTTATTCCCTTTGAGCCGAAATCGATTCGGCCCGCATGAAATAGGCTGAGGGCGATTATCATCCTCAGCCGTTTCCTTGCTACTTCTTCTCGAAAATCTTATGAAGAATTTGCCCTACCGCATCATAGAATTGCTCTACTGTTGACGTCTTGAGACGTTCGCCACCCGAGTGCGGATCAACTATGGTGGGACCGATGGAGATGCAATCTATCTCGCTGCCATACTTGGCTACTACCTGGCTGCATTCCAGGCCGGCATGAATCACGGTCGCATTATATTCGGGATATTTGCCCCCGTAGACGTCTTTTGCAATTCCAAGCAGCTCGGATTTTTCGTTCGGCTGCCAGGATGGGTATCCATCGGTATATTTCACTGAATAATCGAAGCAGTTGGCTATGTTTATTTGGATATTCTTGAGGGCCTTCATGTTAGCATCATTGGAGCTGCGGTTTGATCCTTTGATGATAGCTGCCTCATTGCCAATCTCAATTCCCGCCAGGTTGCTCGATGTCTCGACCAGCTTGACGTTATCTTTTTGCGGTATCATTCGAATGACGCCATGGGGTATCTGATTGAGAAGGCAAAGAAGCGCATCAGTCGAGATCTTGCTCAGCGGCCTTGCCTGCACATCTCCCTGCCAGCTGACCTGCCAGCTGAATTTATCCTCCTCTGGCTGATAGAGCGCTTTTAGTGCATTGCATTGAGCTGCAAAATTATTCTCAAAACTCTCTTTTTTATCCTTCGAGATGGCAACCACGGCGCTAGCGCTGCTGGGGATGGAATTCATCTTGGTCTGCTCATCTCTTTGCATCGAAATAAGGCGCAGTTCGTAACCGGCGATATCTCCAACATCTCGATTAACAATCCGCTCATTGAGGTTAATGAGGATTTCAGTTA
>JAQTYS010000219.1 GCA_028688175.1 Methanothrix sp.
CCCTTCTCCTACAAACTCGATAACGGCCTGGTTTTCAGTTTTCTTAATAATCTTCAAATTCATCAAACCACTCCCAGACCATAGGCAGAACTCATTTTACGCGTCTCGGTATTGGCACAATTGGGGCAGACCAGTTTGTTCTCCTTCTTGACCAGGCCAGCAAGACAACGATTGCAGTAGGCCTTGATGACGCCCAGGTCCTCATCACCTGTAGTAAGCCTCATCTGCCGATCGTCAATAATCTTTGCTTTTAGAATATCGCGAATCGAGAAAAGGTGACGCAGGTCTTTGACATAGGAGTTTCTCACATTGGATATGTGAATGGTCGCCTCCTCGTCCGAGATGGGTCTGTCCTCATGCCCCTTCTTGAAGGCCAGCGAGACTATGACCAGGCTGTCCTTGAGATCAACTACCTCTCCCACCACGATATCACCCGAAGAGAGCTTTACCGGGGCATTGGTCTTGGGTATGACACTCGCAGATCTGGCTCTCGAATCGATCTTGACCAGTCCCGCGGTTGATGCAAAAATGGTTCCTGATCGAGCATAGGTGCAGTCTCCGGGAACAAACTCCTCGGTCGATCCCACCACATCTCCAGGAAGTACAAAGCTACCGTCCATCATAATTCCTCAATGAATCCTCTATAAACCTATATGAGCGCATCTAAATCCAGTATCATCTCTAGCGTCTAGAGTTACTAGTATCTATAGTCTAGCATCACATTGATGACTTAAATCTCTATCTCAAATCTCTAGCATGTTATTCTATATAGCTCAACCCCAATGACCAAGACATCCTTACTATGAAAGTCAAAGCATCTCTTCAAGGGAAAAGGAATGCGATAAATCTCCTGCACAGTGCAGGGCTTCATAAAGCTTCTCACGAAACCTTCGCTTCCCTGATTATGCAAAGAGTAGATCGTCTTGGCGATCTTCCGGGCGCTGCAAAGAAAGGCACGGTCTCCCAAGCTTGCTTTCTGGGCTCCGAAGGGTGGATTCATGACTACTGTATCAATACCCTTGAGGACCAATTGTCTCACATCGGCGCGGATGAAATCCACATCCACATTTAATTTTTCTGCATTTCTCCTGGCAATGGCTAAAGCCTCGCCGTCAATCTCTACGCCAATAGCTCTCGCACCCAGCAGGGCCGCCCCTATGGCCAGCACGCCCGTACCGCAACCAAGGTCGCACACGCTTCCCAGCTCCGCGCGCATTCCTGCCAGGAAAAGCATCTCTGCAGCGACCGAGGCGGGCGTTGCATACTGCTCCCTTTGAAAAGATGGACGGCTAAAGCCCTCCAGCCGCTCCAGCATCATCTCTAGCTGCTTTTTCTTCATATATGCCAATCAGACATGCTATTGCCAGCCTATATGAAGTATATTATCGCCTCAATTGTCAGGAGCATAACCAGGAGAACCGTCATGACCTTAAGAAGGAATACTGCTTTAGAGAGGCCTGGAAAGCTATCTAAAGACTCTTTCTCAATTTCAGGAGCTTTGGGGGCCTGGAAAAAATCCGCTGGCTTATTCTCGTCATCCGTTTTCTCTTCATATCTCTTATTGTTAGCGCAGAATTGCTGCCTGATGGGCGGCGTCTGAAGCTGTCCGTAACCCTTGCAGGCCATTTCGGTTTTCAAGGGAACCATGCATCCATCCGCCAAGATCAGATCTCTTGCCTCATACCTCTCTTTTAAGACCTCCAGGACAGGCAGGTCGGACTCTGCTATCGGCTGCTCATCCGGCTCATGCAGCTCATTTATCTTGATATTGACTGTAAACTCTCCATTTTCGTTCTGGGGCAAGAGATGCAAGGACTCATCCCAGGCCAATATGCTATTACTATCATCGATTTTACTTAATGAATTGCTTGCCATGACATTGCCAATAAGAAGCAAGGCCTCCTGACAAGGACGCAGTTCATTTGCAGCCGACCCCTCCAAAATTTCTGCTGCCTGCACTATCTTGTTAGCGCTGCTTTCTATTCCATCGATTTCGGCCGCGCAAAAATGCTTTTCTGCATGGCGTAAGGCGTTAGCTGCTACCTGCAACTTCTCGGTAGACTCTCTACCCAATCTCTGCAAATCCAGGCTGGCATTGATATTCTTCAAGGCCTGGTAAAGATAATCGCCCGCTTCCTCAGAGGGACAAACCTGGACGGCTCCTATGAGACATTCCAGGGCATTGTTCATGGCGCGCCCTTGCATCAAGGGCTCATCGGCAAAAAGCCCAATGCGATGGATTTCCTTCATGCCGGCGATTATTCGTTGCAGATCCAGTATCTCGGATTTATTGCCATTATTGGCATTTGCAGCCGCATCGTCCAGGAATTTTTGGACCTTCTCCAGCTGTATTAAAGCCTCCTCGGGCGGGACCCGCCCGCTGACTTTAGCCAGACAAGACTGACTATTGGCAATTGCTTGCGCCACCTTGATCTCAGCCTGGCCTTCGCCCAGAGTAGATGCCAGTTCTTGATAACGGTTCGCTGCCTGGATGAATAGCCAGGAGGCCTCGTTTGTTCGCTGCGAACTGTTTGGCCGGGCCGGTTCTTCTTGCAGCTTATTTTTTGCCAGGGAGCTGTAAGTCTTCGCCAGGCAATAGAGGGCATTCTGATAGCCGGGCTTTATTTGACGAGGAATGAGCAAAGCGGCTTTCTCCAGAGGTTCGCGAGCTGCAGTTGCCTGTCCCATCTGCAGATAGATACGTCCCAGATTGGATAAGACAATTCCCTGGCTCTGACTCTCGCCTTGCAAAGCGAACAGAGACAGGCTGGAATTGAAGTAGTATAATGCATTATCCCAGTCCATTCTCTGGCCGGCAATTCTTCCCAGCCGGTCCATTACCCAGGCAGAGCTCCTTTTATCGCCCAATCTCTCAAAGTCGGCCAGGCTTCTCTCGAAGTATCGGGCGGCAAGCTCTTTCTCTCCCATATCGGCATAGACCCGGCCGAGGCTTCCCGTCATCTGAGCGATGCCCTGATCATCACCCCCCTCCTCGAAGGTCTTCAGGCTGCGGTAGCAGTGCTCTATGGCTTTGTCCCATTCCCCGTTCTTCCTGTAGGCTGAACCCAAATTCCCCAATACATGGGCAAGGCCGATATGATCCCTTTCCCTGGAAAAGCTGTCGGCGGCCTTCTGATAGTAGAAAACAGCTTTCGCTAAATCACCCTGATAAACGAAAGCCTGACCCAGATTATTTTGGAGCACAGGTCGCAAGATAGGATCGTTGCACAGTGACAGAGCTCGATTATATGTACTTGCAGCGAGATCGGGCAGTTCCGCCCTGCGGCAGATGTCGCCCAGTCGTTTGAGTTCATAAACATCTTGGAGCTTAAGGGAAAGTTCGTAGCAGACGTCTTGGGAGATTTTGCCCTTTCGAGCACTTTCTAACAATTTGCCTATGTGTTCAGGACAACATCCTTCGATGGCACTACTATCGATTTTTTGTAGACCATCACCTCCTTTGGAAAGGGATGTATATATCTCTTGGAGAACAACTAATTGATTCATAGGTTATAAGATAACTTATATCTTTATATAGTTTTTGAATACATCAAATTTTGTGAGCTCTATTTTGGGTTAATAATACTCGTCTTGAAGAAGCCTTTTATATCTTGGCCGTGAGTGTTTTTGGGAGATTCCCGATGGAGTTCACTGCACAGGAAAAATACGAATTTAAGCGTCTTCTCGATGGCCTGAGGAGCAAAACGGGCCGAGGGACAGAGCTGATTTCCCTCTATATCCCCCCCGATAAGCAGATCAGTGATGTAACAAGCCAATTACGTGAGGAGTACGGACAGGCAGCCAATATAAAATCCCGTGTCACCAGACTTTCCGTGCAGGGTTCCCTTGAGTCAGCCATGTCCCGGCTCAAGCTCATCCCCAAGCCACCTGCTAACGGCGTGGTCATATTCATCGGAAGCGTGGATGCTGGAGCTAATAAAACTGAGATGTACAGCGTGGCTTTGGAGCCACCCGATCCCATCGTCACTTATCGATATCACTGCGATTCATCATTTCTCCTGGGCCCGCTGGAGGAGATGCTGGCCGACAAAAAGACCTTTGGGCTTATCGTACTGGACCGACGCGAGGCTGCCATTGGCATTTTGAAGGGCAAATACATTGAACCTATGAAGCACCTCACTTCAACTGTGCCTGGCAAGCAGAGAAAAGGCGGCCAGTCCAGCCACAGGTTCCAGCAATTGCGCCTCATTGCCATCCATGAATTCTATAAAAGGATAGGTGACTCGGCCAATGAAGCATTCCTGCCCATCGACGCCAAGGATTTGCAGGGTATCCTGGTGGGTGGCCCATCCCCCACCAAAGAGGAGTTTGTAGAGGGTGGCTTCTTGCATCATGAACTGCAAAAGAAGATTCTGGGCGCTTTGGATGTCTCCTATACCGATGAGTCAGGATTGTACGAGCTGGTAGATGCCGCTCAAGAGCAACTCTCCGATTTGGAGGTAATGCAGGATAAAATGCTGATGAGGCGCTTCATGAAGGAGCTGGTTTCCGATAAAGGTCTGGCGGCTTACGGCGAAAATGAGGTCCGCCATAACCTGGAGCTTGGGGCAGTGGAGATCCTTCTCCTCTCTGAGGATCTGAGAAAGACGCGAGCCAAGATCGAATGCACCAGCAGAAGCTGTGACTTCTCTATGTATCAAACTCGCACT
>JAQTYS010000220.1 GCA_028688175.1 Methanothrix sp.
TCCCGGATCAGGCAGGGGTCATCGGTCACCAGTCCATCAGCCCCCAGCCGGAGCAGCCAGCTCGCCTCTTCTTTGCTATTGACGGTCCAGGGAAAGACCGCGATTGCCCGCTGATGAGCTTCTTTGAAGAGTCTGGCATTGACTCGCTTTGGAAAAATGGCGGTCGCTTTTGCCATAATGGCCAATTGAACTGGATTTATGGGAAGTGATGAGATGATGATACCCGTCTTCAGATCTGAAATGTCAGATAGCTCGAGCAGGCTGTTATGATAAAATGAGGTCACAATGCTTCTTTGGCCGGGTAGAGCCTCGGCCACCAGCCCTTCCAGTCCTTCTTCCTTCATCTCCACCACCAGACCCAGGCCAAGCTGCCCGGTCAGAATGACGGCTTCCTTTAGTGTTGCGATTCTCTGGCTTTCCAAAGGCCTGCTGGCTTTATCTTTTAAATCGAGGGTTTTTAGCTCCTCCAGGCTGAGATCTTCAACCAGGCCGCTGCCATTGGTGGTCCTATCCACCCTTTCATCATGCATCAAGACCAGCTCGCCGTCGCGAGAAAGCCTTACATCCAGCTCAACATAGTCTGCTTTGCACAAAGCGGCAGCCCTTATGCCCTCCAGGGTATTCTCCGCGGCGCTGGCGGCAGCTCCCCGGTGACCTATAACTAAAGCCATCGACTCTTAAACGGCTGCAAAATATATCACTTTTTGCATAAAGCTGGCAAAGGATTATACTTGCGGAGAGACAAGGATGGATTGAATGTTGGATAATCTTGAAAAGTTTTGCAACCTGTTAAGGGAGACCGCAGAGATCAACATTGACCCCTTGCAGCGGGGTGGAATTCTGACGCCAGAGGCACGAGCTGCTTTGCAGGAATGGGGAGATGGCTATTCGGTCTGCGACTTTTGTGCCGGAAGGCTGGATCGCATCAAGACTCCACCAGTCGAGGAGTTTGTGCATGAGGTTCTTCCTGAATTTCTGGGCACGGATGAGGTGCGCGTCACCCACGGGGCACGCGAAGGAAAGTTTGCAGCCATGCATGCCCTTTGTGAGAAGGGCGACTGGGTAGTAATGGATGGCAATGCCCATTATACTTCAGTTCTGGCGGCAGAGAGAGCGGGCCTTCGAATAGAATTTGCGCCCTCCAGCAAAGAACCTGATTATGCAATTTCCGCGCAGGGATTTATAGAGGCTATTGAGCGGGCTTATGAGCAGAAAGGAAATGTGAGTCTGGCAGTACTGACCTATCCGGACGGAAATTATGGAAACCTTCCTGATGCAAGAGCCATAGCAGACGCCTGTCACGACTACAGCGTGCCCTTGCTTCTCAACGGGGCTTATGCCATCGGCCGAATGCCGGTGAATGCGCGCGAGTTAGGGGCGGACATAATAGTAGGCAGTGGCCATAAGTCAATGGCAGCCTCCGGGCCGGTGGGCGTTCTAGGAGCCTCTGAGGAGTATGCCAAGCCCATTTTTAGGATCTCTCCCACCAAAAAGAATAAGGAAGTTGAGCTTTTGGGCTGCACTGTGCGCGGCGCTCCTCTCTTGACGCTGATGGCATCTTTTCCGGCAGTTGTAGAGCGTGTGCGCCGCTGGCCGGAGGAGGTGGATAAAGCCCGCTGGTTCTCGGCAGAGATGGAGAAGCTGGGCATGATTCAGCAAGGGGAGCGACCTCATAACCATGACCTCATGTTCTTCTTAGCGGAAAACCTCTATGAGATCTCCCAAAGGGCAAAGAAGGGACGCTATTTCCTCTACCGGGACCTCAAGGAGCACGGCATCTGCGGCATCAAACCAGGCCTCACCCGCCAGTTCAAGCTCTCCACCTTCGGTCTTGGAAGAGTGGAGCTGGAGAAGGTCTTACAGGCATTCGCCGAGATTATCGAATCCTACAGACAGATATGAATGGAAGAGAAATATGTAAGATATAGCAGCAGCTTTATTATTAATAGGATAAAAAGTAGACTGATATGGAGGGATAGATCACGAATTGCAGAATGCAAAACTTCTCCTTAAGCCTGGTCACCGTGGCACTGATTTGCACCTTAATGGTGCCTGTCTGTGCCGGAGCAAATGAATCTTCATCAGAATGGTTCATGAAAGGTCTCGATCTTTATAACCAGGATAAAATCGATGAATCACTGCAAGCCTACAATAGGGCTCTCGAACTGGATCCAAATGACTACGAGGCCTGGAACAATAAAGGAATTGATGAGGGTCTTTTGGGAAAGTATGATGATGCGCTGGTATCTTTTAACAATGCAGTGGCCATCAATGAGTCTTATGCCGAGGCCTGGTACAATATGGGAGTAATTTACGATTTTAAAGAATATTACGGATCAGCCGTCCAGGCATACAAGAGAGCCACCCAGCTCAATCCCTCCTATCAAAAGGCTCTGGTGAGGAGAAATGCCGATACGGATATCGTAATGGCCCGTTCTCTCTCCTGCGCATGCAGTGATCCGATAATCTCAGTCTAGAGATCCTGATTGCTTTGTGAGAGCTTTTTTTAAAAAAGCCTCAAATTTTTAGCGGATAGTAATTTTTTTACAGCCCGCTCATTCCTATCGGTATCTGACTGATATCTCCTACTCCAGTCAAGATTCTGTCCGCATCCTCGCGCACATCATGGTACCTGGATTTTGGCGATGATGCCGACGCTAGGGTCTCTTTCGCCTTTGGCATGGTGGTATTTGTCTTTGGGCTGGAAGCTGATGCCACGCTTGGAGCTACTTCTTGCGCGGGAGTGTAGCTGGATGTATCTGGATTAATAGGCATGGCTTCAAAATCAGATCGCAAAGAGAGTTTTCCGTTGCTCACCTGCAAAATGTTGCCTTTGATCAATCCGCTGGTTGCATCATAGGTGCCCTTCAGCCGGCTGGAAAATTGTACAGCGTTCTTAGGGAAGGTCATTACCAGGTCGATCCCATCCTCTCCTACAGAGCCGATGACCACTCCATTCCAGGCCTGACCACTCTCCGGTTCGTACTTGGCCTGTCCATAAAGGTCACTTCCTTCCTGGTTGAGGACCATGATCACTGGGTCGGTCTCAATTCCCTTTACCGACCAGATGAAGTTCAGGTTAGGGGCAGAGTTGGCTGTGCCTACGTTGATGAACGCGATTTTACTGCTCGAATCATTCAATGACTGCCCTGCAGACAGGCAGACCGAAGAGATGATTATGAGCAACACGAAAATTATCAAAGATTTCATCATCAATTATGTCTCCAATTCTTTCGCAATCATTTAGCACTTTCAACGATACGTTATTCGTCATTTGACTATAAAAACTCTATGGGGGTCTAGTCTATTTAAGGAGTTGGCGAAAACGCGTGGGGGAAGAAAAAGTAATGCTTAAAAATACTAATACGGCGCCGAAATTATCGGCCCCAGGAAATCTCTTTGATTTTAGATTGGTATTCCGCTTATATCTCCTACTCCAGTCTGGATCTTATCAGCGTACTGATGAATGTCAACAAACCTTGAGGCTGGCTTTGTCGACTCTGCCGACTGCTCTGCAGTTGTATTCATTGCAGTCGTGTCTTCAACAGCAGGTGTCTCAACCTTTGGCTCCTCGATGATAGCAGGGGAGTAACTGGAGACCTCCGGGCTGACCCACAAAGCACTGAAGTTGCCGCTGCCTATCTTCTTTCCTCCGCTGATCTGGGTGAAGCTACCTGCGATGGTATCGTCAGCATATATTCCGGTCATCTTGGTGGTGACAAGCTCTTTGTCCTTCTGAGCGGTCAATGTCAGAGTTACCTCGTTTTCTGAAATGGAACCAAGGACGTCCGCGTTCCAGGCTGCTCCGCCATCGGGCTCGTACTTGGCCTGGCCGTACAGCTCATTTCCTTCCTGATTCAGGACCATGATAATGGGATCAATCTCAATGCCTGTAAAAGACCAGATGTAGTTGAGATTGGGGCCCGCAGTCGTCTGCGATGCATTGACATCGGCCGTATCGTTCGAGGGGAGACTCTCATTTGTCAAACCGGCCTTCGTAATGCTCGTATTGTTGTCGGTCTGGCCCAGAGACAGGCCGGTAAAGAGGAAAACAAGCAGTAGTGAAAGAATTATACTTCTTTTATTCAATAATATGCCTCCGATATATTTTCCACATTTTAGCGATAGGCTTTTCGTCATTTGCCTACAACGCATTCCAGTCTTACCTTCTCCTTTATAAGCTTTTCATATGTACCACAAATTTGCTAAAAAAGCATTTAAACCGCTTTTACTGGCTGCGTGACTTCCTCCCATGCCCCTGAAGGGGCAGGGCTTCCTACGTCATCGATCTAACTTGCTTTGATGATTTGCACAAAGTAGGGGCCGGATCTTGATAGGCTCTTCCCCTCAGTCCGAGGGTGCGAATGTTCAAGCTGGCATTGATGTCTCGATCTATCTCTAGCCCACAGTTAGGACAAAGATGGATTCGGTCTGCCAGTGTCTTAGGGACCATTATACCACACTGGGAGCATTTCTGAGATGTGTATCTCGCGTCTACCAGTTCAACCATTTTGCCAGCCTTTGCAGCTTTGCTTATAGCGAACTGGATTAGCTTTCCCCATGCATGATCTTGAATATGCTTTGCCAGATTGTGATTCTTAAGCATGCCTGAAATATTAAGGTTCTCAAATACAATTAAATCGGCTGAATCTACAATCATCCTG
>JAQTYS010000221.1 GCA_028688175.1 Methanothrix sp.
TTGCCCAGGTTGTTGAGGCTCGCCGCCAGGTCAGGCAGGAATGCCTGAGCATTGTCCTCTGCCAGCTTGCGACGAATGTCAACGGCCTCCTGTGTCGCCTGCAAAGCATCATCCCGCCGCCCCAGATCGGAAAACGCATTGCCCAGGTTGTTGAGGCTCGCCGCCAGGTCAGGCAGGAATGCCTGAGCATTGTCCTCTGCCAGCTTGCGACGAATGTCAACGGCCTCCTGTGTCGCCTGCAAAGCATCATCCCGCCGCCCCAGATAGGAAAGCGCTCTGCCCAGGTTGTTGAGGCTTATCGCCAGGTCAGGCAGGAATGCCTGAGCATTAGCTGCCGCCAGTTTGCGACAGATGTCTGCGGCCTCCTGCGCCGCCTGCAAAGCTTCTTCTCGCCGCCCCAGGTCGGAAAGCGCTCTGCTCAGATTGTTTAGGCTCATCGCCAAGCCGGGCAGGAATGCCTGCTGATTTGTTTTTGCCAGCTCCTGGTATATTTCTAAAGATTGCCGGATGACTTCCAGCGCCTCCTCGTGAAGACCGAGATCAGAAAGACTCATTCCAAATCTGTTAAGGCTCCCTGCGAGTGGACCCAGGAAAATGCCGGCACTGCCATTATCTTTTGCCAAAGCTCTATAGGTCTCTACTTCCTCTTTCAAAAATCCTTTGGCCCGCTCATAATCTCCAAGTTCGTGCCAGATGCCGGCCAAATCTCTGTAAAGGAGAGCGATTCCAGGCAGATTTGGCGCTTCTTTGCTCTTTTCCTCCTTCAAACGCTTCTCGTAAATGACAGAGCGTCTCCGCAATTCTTCTGGTGGCAGCATACTTGGGCTTCGGCGTTCCGGTTGCATGATAGTGGCCTGTGCCATCAGTATCTCATCGCCTGCCCTGGGCTGCAATTCCAACAGATAAAAGATTCCACTCCGAGCAGCAAAAAGGTCAGCGGCGTGCTGGACAACCTGAGCCATTGTGCTGCTGTTAAGCCAAAAGACTACCGGCAATCCCAGATGGACTAGCTGCTCCCTTTGCATGTTTAGGTGCTGCAAAGCTCTCTGGGCATTTTGTGAACGTATTCTCAGGCTTGAGTCTTGCAGAAGGGAAGGAAACATCATCCCTGCGTCTTCAAAGCCCTGCATCTGCACAAAGACGACTTGAGGAGAATTTTTATTAATTTGTTCTGAAATATCTTTCTGTTCGGGCATGTTGTCTGTCTGATCGGGAGAGAGTCTGACTTCCAGCACCTTTCGCCCCTGTGCCAGCAGATAGCCCTGCACCCGGCGCATCAGTTGCTGCTGCATTGGCCCGGATTCGCTAACGGCAAAGAGAAAGGCAGCGCTCTTTGAGAGATTTAGCGTCTCGCACAGCATTTCCAAATCATCATGGATGCTATAGATCGCCATACTACTATTGCTTCTTTGCCCCAGTTTTTTCACCCCAGTTCAGAACCAGAGGGCGTATGATGGGATGAACTGCCCACCATGCATCATTGCCGTTGTATTGCAGCAGGCTGAGATTATGAAGCAGTTCTCGGGCAAGAGGGCCATTTAAAAATACTCCTCCGCAGTTTATGCGCCACAGCTCTTTGTAGTGCTCTTCAGTCAGAAGCCCGCTATAGGTGTTTCGCACCTGGCGGGCAGCGTATTCCACATCCTCAGCTTCGATGCAGCCGCCTTCCCCTCGCATTGTAAGCGCTTTTACCACACTGTTGCGGGCTAATGCGATCATTTCCTTAATCAGACCGCCGCATGATTCAACAAGAAGCTCCTTTGCTGAATTGGAGATTACATTTTTCGCCAGGCGTTTCTCCAGAACCTTTTTCAAAAATTCTCGCCCTTCATCGCATGGACCGCCATCCCTTTCCCGGACTTTGATATTGGACAAAACGACATTGCGCGAGAACGAGAGGCGCACCTGCTGAAAATCATTGGTGTTATACAGGGCAAAGGGTATGGTGTAAATGATGCGACATTGTGGCGCTAATAGGGCATTGATGCCGTTGATAAAGAGATCGCTCACCTTTCCAAGATGGTATACCTTATCCAGACCATCCACTACTACCAGTACACGCCTGTTTGTCTTCTCCTGAAAATCCTGCAAAAGATCATTCAGGCGCTCAATTAAATTGGACAGGTTAGCCTGTGCCTCTTTCCTTACGGTCAGGCGTCGTGGGGACTCTGTACTCAACTTCAGGCTTACATTGCCGAGAAGGGAATTCAGCCCTGCGCCCACCTCGGTTCTAAAGCGACGCTTTTCATCCTCTTCCAAAACATAGGTTTCATACCAAAAGCGCAGGTCTTCCACCTTTTTCTCATCCAGCCTAACATCTATCATTTGAGAATGACGATACACTTCCAGCCCCAAAGCCACGAGCAAATCGGCATAATCAACATCGCCTAAATTGACTCTCCGTTCGACGTCAAAGCGAATCACGGTATGCGTTTCTGAAAGACAGCTCTCCAGCCTTGCCAACTCAGTGGTCTTGCCGCTGCCCCGATGGCCGGTGAAAAGCGTCTTGTCATCAGAGCTGGGATCTATCAATAGCTCATTTATGAGAAAATCAATACTGGCATGAGCTGGCCGGCTTGCATAAAATTGGCGCATGCTTTCTCCCTCCAGTGGAGAAAGAGGATCGAGATGGGTATAGGCATCCTTAAGATTGACGGCTTTGGGCATTCTTTGCGACTCCTTCGATAATGATTTCGTCCAAGTTCTTTTATTTATTAGATCTTCAAGGTTATTGAACCTGCGCGCTAAAGACTTACCATCTCTAAACTTGCAGATCCTCTTCCATCTTTACCCTGCTTTAGGCGGAGTGCATCGCGGAAGATCAAATCATGGTCGAAGGCGAGAGCGGGCAGATCCTGGAATGAGAATACTTCCGCCAATCTGGCGTCCGATCCGGCTGACAGCTCGCCCCTGCCCCTAGCGAGAAAGGCAGCGGAGACCACGTGCCCGCGGGGATCACGGGCGGGATTTGAATAGATGCCAATCAGTCCCAATAGCTCGATGACAAGTCCCGTCTCCTCGCGAGATTCTCTGGCTGCCGCCGCCTCAACCGTCTCGCCCACCTCTACAAATCCTCCCGGCAGGGCATAGCAGCCGGCAAAAGGTGGGTTATCTCTCTTGATGAGCACAATTCCCCCTGCATAAAGTATGACGGCGTCTACTGCCAAAAGGGGGGTTACAATTCTATTCGCAGCGTTCATTGCGCAAAACTATCGCAGTCGCAACCAAAAGCCTTATCTACGACTCAAGTCGGACGTATGTACGACAAAGGTCGATGAAATGCACGATCCTTCCCTACCCTACATCCCATCGGCCTTTGGCTAATTTTTCTATAGATAGTATGAATATGAATACTGGTAAGGGCAATATCGATATTCATGCCATTTTATGTTCTCAAGATGGGAGGAAGCCTCATGACCTGCGCCCGGTCGCTCATGGCCGCTCTGCTGGCCCTCGCGGTGGAGGGCAATAGCTTCCTGGTGGTGCCGGGCGGCGGTCCCATGGCAGATCTAGTGCGGGATATCTACTCTCGTGGCCATCTCAGCCAGGAGGCCGCGCACTGGATGGCCGTCTTAGCCATGGAGCAGTATGCCTATTTTCTGGCGGATGGAAATAAGGCGGTTCTCACCAGGGAAATCTGCCGCCCGAAAAAGGATTGCAGCGTGCAAGTTCTCTTGCCTTACCATGTCCTCATTGAGAATGATCGCGGACTTCTGCATAACTGGGACTATACCTCAGACGCAGTGGCAGCTCTGGTCGCCGCACAGCTATCTGCCCCTCTGATCAAGGCGACTGATGTGGATGGAGTGATGCTGGACGGAAAAGTAGTTTCAGAGGTGCCGGCAAACCGCATGCGGGGGCACAAAAGCTGCGTTGATCAGGGCACAATTGATCTTCTCTGTGGCCCTCTTAAAGGAAACAGCATCTGGGTGCTCAATGGCACCGATGTGCAGCAATTTTGCACGGCCCTGAAGAGCAAAGAAGGCGGCACAATTATCAAGGGCTGACAAGAAAGCAATTTGATCTATCTATGGGAAGGTTTATACAGAGAAATACATCAACTGGGGAGAAGATAACATGAAGGAAGAGATACCGGATAAATGCATATCATGTGGCGTTGCGCTGACAGGCGCGGGTGGGACGAAGTTCCCCTGCCCCAGCTGTGGAACCGTGATCGCCAGATGTAACAAGTGTAAAAAGCAGAGCAACGTTTATTCCTGCAAAGTTTGTGGTTTCTCAGGACCGTGAGGTGTAATCGATGGGAGACGCGGCTGTAAGAATGAAGGTCATGCCGGTGAGCGCAGATTTGGATCTTAAGGCGCTCGCCGAGGAGATCAAGAAGGTAGTGCCATCTTTTGCCAGGTTGCATGCCATCCAGGAGATGCCGATTGCCTTTGGTTTGAAGGCATTGATCGTTGTAACAATTATGAACGATAAAGGTGGCAGAAGCCCGGATGAGATTGAGGACGCGGTACGTAAGGTACCAGGCGTTGAATCTGTAGAGGTGGAAGAGGTCGGACTCCTCTAAACACTCTCTTTATTATTGGGCTTGTAGATCAGTGGTAGATCGCCGCCTTCGCAAGGCGGAGGCCACGGGTTCGAATCCCGTCAAGTCCATATT
>JAQTYS010000222.1 GCA_028688175.1 Methanothrix sp.
ACTCTTTCGGTATGAGATAGGCACACATTCGAGGGCAAGGCTGTTGTCAAGGTTTACTAGCGTCTCCTTCTCCTTTCAATCTGTATGCTCTGCCCGCTCTTTAAGCGCCCGGTTCATCTCGTTGAAGCTTCGCTCCGTTTCATCCAACCGGCTTTCGGAAAACGGTACCAATAGCCCGTTGAATTCTTCGCTTTGAATCAAACGCACCTGATTCCCGTCCAACGACTCGATGACGAAACTGTGCTCACCGTCGAACACTCCAGGGATGAAAAGGCGGCCAAGCCAACGCAGCTTTCGTTGCGGCTTCACAACAAGGACTGTTGGCAAAAACGTCATCGTACTACCGCCCGAATGCATCCGAATCGCTAGCTTTTCGCCCGGTTCGGCTGTCCCAGTCACCTGACGGATGAACGGATTCCACTGCGGATATGCCTCAAAGTCAATCAGCACCTTCCACACATTGGAGGCGGACGCATTGATGACAACCTCAGTCTGTAAGGTCCTCTGAGTGATCGATGTGTTGGCGGCTATAAGTGTAGCCGCGTAGAGAATCGCTAGGAAGAGAAACGATACTAGCGCCATGAGGACAATAAGGCTTGACATTGTATCCGTCCTTTAAGATGACCTTTTGCCTAGACTTTCATCATTACTGCAAGCCTGCAGTTTCGTTTTCCCTGCCCAAAGGCCGCAAGCTCACGCGGGCAAACGCTCCCATGCGAGAGCCCGACCGCAGCGCCCGCACGCGCGCGCTCGGCGGGGCAGCCGGAATTCAGATCTTTTTATTTCGTTACAGCCTCTTTGCCAGTTCATAACAACTGCATCAATCGAACCGGTGAGCGCTATTGAGCAAAGTTCTCCAAAAATACCGGTCAGGCCGGAAAGATCAGCAAATCTGCCTTTCCCTGCCTACCGAATAAGCCTAGCACCTTTGATATTCTCAACCCAGTATCTTAATTGCCTCTTCAGCCGTCTTGCCCTTGTTGACAATGGCGGCTATGGCCATGGTCATCTTGACGGGATCCTTATGCTGGAAGACATTCCTGCCGATGGCAACGCCCCGTGCTCCAGCCTGCAAGGCTCCTTCAATCATTTGCAGGAATTCCATGTCCGTCTCGGTCTTGGGCCCGCCGGCGATGACCACGGGCACAGGACAGCCCTCCACCACCGTCCGGAAGGAATCGATATCTCCAGTGTAGTTGGTCTTGATGATATCAGCGCCAAGCTCCGCGCCGGCCCGGGCGGCGTGAGCGACGACCTCCACATCATTGGGGTTAAGGATGGCTTTGCCGCGCGGGTACATCATGGCTATGAGCGGCATGCCCCAGAAGTCACAGCGCTCGCTGACACAGCCCATTATGCTGAGCTGATCCGACTCTGTCTCAGAGCCGATATTGATGTGAACCGATACTGCATCTGCTCCCATCTTCAAGCACTCCTCCACCAGGCAGACCTGGACCTTGTTATTGGGATCGGGGCCAAGGGAGGTCGAGGCGCTCATGTGCACAATCAGACCGACATCTCGACCGTAGCCGCGATGTCCATGGCGGACCATTCCCTTTTGCTGAAGAACGGCATTGGCTCCGCCTTTGGCCACCTTGTTTACCATCTCGGGCAGGTCGACCAATCCCTTGATGGGGCCGACGGATATGCCGTGGTCCAGTGGAATTATGACTGTGTTCCCGCTGTCTCTGTCCATTATCCTTTCAATTCGAACTCTTTTGCCAATCTCACCCAAATTGTATCATCCCGTAAATGTTAACATGTCACATGCTAACACATATCATATTTAAATGTTGCGATTAGCTGATTGCAGGCATCAAGAAGACAAGAGGAAGATGATGATGATAAAGAATAGCCGGCGCGAAGGAAATAATTAAAATAAAAATTGCAATTCAGCTAGCTGCAACCGCAGTCGCTGTCGTCGTGTCCGCATCCGCAGTCGCCGTGGTCGTGATCGCAACTGCCGTGATCATGATCACAGCTATCGACATTGGCACAGGAACCACAGCCAGAGATTTCATCCTCTGGGCCCCTGATTATGAAACCGGTTCCCCTGTCGTCGTCCACATAATCAATTATGGTCTCGCTGAGCAGTTCTGTATCCTTTGGGCTCATGTAGACCTTCACACCCCGGCTCTCATAAACTTTGTCACCAGCCTCTTCATCTCCCAGAGCCAGACCATAATTCGCGCCGGTGGCATCAATAGCTGCCAGGAACATCCTGATCACTTTGCCCTCTACCTGACTATGCTTGATCATATTGGCTGCCGCCTCTGTAATCTCTATCATGAACTGCACATCCAAATCATATCATCACAAACTCGTATTTAAAGATATTATTTATCATTGAGAAGCGACAAGGGATAGAACATGGGAGTTGATTTAGGAGACCTGCTGCAAAGAAAGAAGATCGAGATCAAGGATCTCTCTGGAAAATGGGTGGCAATCGATGCCTTCAACACCCTCTACCAGTTCCTGAGCATAATCCGGCAAAGGGACGGCACGCCGCTCATGGACAGCCAGGGAAGGGTGACCTCGCATCTATCCGGTTTATTGTACCGTACTACCAACCTGATTGAAGCCGGAGTCAAGGTGGCCTTTATCTTCGACGGAGAGCCGCCCACCTTTAAAGCAGAAACGCTTGCCCAACGGTCAGAGGCAAGGGAGAAGGCGGCGTCTGCCTGGGAAGAGGCAAAGGCCACCGGCCAGGATGGTTTCAAGTACGCTCAGGCGGCTTCCCGCATTAACACCGAGATCCTGGAGGATGGAAGACGGCTAATTTTAGCCATGGGGCTTCCTGTAATTCAGGCGCCGTCGGAAGGCGAAGCGCAGGCGGCCAGCATGTGCGCCAGAGGAGAGGTTGAACTGGTAGCAAGCCAGGACTATGATTCCCTCCTCTTTGGCGCACCCCAGGTGGTGAGGAATCTGGCCATCACCGGCAAACGAAAGCTTCCCAAGAAGAATATTTACGTGGATGTGGAGCCGGAGATCATCAATTTAGAGGAAGGGCTGGCGCGCCTGGGAATCAGCCGAAAGCAGCTTGTGGAGATCGGCATTATGTGCGGCACCGATTACAACAGCGGCTTGACCCGGGTCGGCCCAAAGACGGCACTTAAACTTATCCGGGAAAAGAAAGACCTGGAATCCATTCTGGCCGAGCAGGAGGAGAAGATTGAAAACTTCGCACAGATCCGGGAATTCTTCCTTCATCCTGATGTTACGGATGATTATGAGATCAAGATGAAAAAGCCCCGTGTGGATGAGATTGTCTCCTTCCTGGTCGATGAAAGGGATTTTGATAAGGATAGGGTGGAAAAGACGGCATTGCGGCTTTTGGAGGAATACAAGCGTGGCCAGAGCACACTCGACCGCTGGTTCTAACTGCGGCTTTGCAGGCTTTTCCGGCTATGATCTGGACCTGGACAAGGCTGTTGATCTCATCCGGAAGAGCGGGGCGCGTCTGGTGGGAGTGCAGGCTCCGGAAGGGCTGAAGAGAGCCATGCCCGCCGTGGCCCGGCATATTGAGGAGAAGACGGGAGCCAAGGTCATCATCTCCGGAGATCCCTGTTTTGGGGCCTGCGACGTGGATATGTTGCTGGCCATGGAGGTGGATCTGATGCTTCATCTGGGCCATGCACCGCTTGAGGAAGGACCCGGCAATGTCATCTTTCTGGAGGCCAGGATGAGAGAGGACCTGGATGGTGTGGTGGAGAAGGCTGCTTTGGTCCTCAAGGCCAGGAGAGTGGGCGTTACTACTACCATCCAGCACGTGCACAAGCTCAAATCGGCTCTGGAGGCCCTCGAGAAGCATGGCATCCAGGGCGTTGTCGGGCCGGCTGAAGGTCGGGTAAGCCGGGCGGGCCAGGTCCTGGGCTGCTGCTACAGCACTGCTCGGGCTGTGGATGTGGAGGAGTATCTCTTCATTGGAACCGGACAGTTTCATCCTCTGGGCATCGCTCTGGCCACTGGCAAGCGAGTGGTAATCGCAGACCCGGTTACCGGCGAGGTATCGGATATCGATACCGATCCATTGCTGCGCAGACGATTTGGGGCTATCACTCGAGCAAGAGAGGCGAAGCGTTTCGCCGTCCTGGTTTCAAAGAAGCCCGGACAGAGGCGTATGGATCTGGCGAAGATGCTCAAAGCCCTGGGTGAAACCAGGGGATTGGAGATGTTTCTGGTTTACCTGGACAACATCGAACCGGACAGGCTGCTAAACCTGGGAGCAGAGGCGGCTGTCTCCACTGCCTGCCCCAGGGTGGCACTGGACGATGCTGCTAAATATAGAATACCTATTCTCACGCCGCCTGAGTTTGAGGTGCTGCTGGGTGAGAGAGAATGGGGTGATTATAGATTTGATGAAATAGAATAGAAAAAGGATTTTTGTATAATCTAAGTCGTTTTCTTTGAGTAAATAAATATTACTATATTACTCAAATGAGCGGGAAGCTATTTATAGATTAACCTAGTTCCAGATGTAAGGTGCGATGTGCTAATCTCAATAATCGCCATCTAGCGCGGGGATAACCAAGCCAGGCCAACGGTGATAGACTCAAGATCTATTCTCGCAGGAGTTCAAGGGTTCGAATCCCTTTCCCCGCACCTTTTTACC
>JAQTYS010000223.1 GCA_028688175.1 Methanothrix sp.
CCATCTGTGCGCAGTAACCATGCACGCTGCACCCCACGGTGTGCAATCTCTTGGGCTGCACCGCCCGAGCATAGGTCTGCTCTGCCAACTGGTAGGGTATGATGGTATCATTGCGAGAATGAATCATGACCAGCGAGCGAGGAGCTATCCTGCTTAAGTAGGTCTCGGGATCGATGGACCGATAGAAGCGAACCTGATTTTTATCGACTATTCCCGCCGAGGCAATAGCAGCATCCGTTCCATAGCCGCAGGTGCTGATGGCCAAAACACCCCTGGCGTTCTTGTCCAGCGCACAGGCCATGATGGCAAAACGCCCTCCGTTGCTCTCTCCGGCATAGATGATGCGCGTCGGATCGATCTCAGGCTGGCTGCGCAGTATTTCCCCTGCCGCCAGAGCATCATAAACCATTTTGTGCTCCGTCGGCTCTTCGCCCTTTAAGAACATCTGCAGATCGCCTTTCGGATCTATTCCGCCCAGATTTCTCTGGTCAAGGGTGATGCTGGCAAATCCCAGGTCAGCCAGATGCCTGGCCAGATTCTGCTCTCTCTCTTTGCTGACGGTTGCACCGGGCAGGAGCACAATGCCGGGAATGCTCCTATTCTTTTCGTCTCCATTCGACTTTGATCGCGGGATTCTTAAGAGCGCTGCCATATTTGCATCGCGGCTTACAAACTGGACTGTAGAAATGGTGCTGTTGCCGTCGTCCTGGGGCGGGCTTAGATTATATTGGGGCATGGATACGATATAATCCAGGATTCCATCATCGGATACAGTCCATTGTCCTGCTGATGAGCTATTCGAAAAGAAATGCCATCCCATGAGCAAAGCGATGACGCCCACCAGAAGCATTAGTCCAATGCCCGTTTTGCGCTGCAACATTTTCAGGGTCCACCGCTTCAGATACTTGGCTTCCATTGTTCATCTGCTAATCTGATTAAAGTGCCGTTTTTATCCAATTCATAGCCAATGGGAACTTTTCCCCAGCCCCACAGGTTCGTTTTGGCATTATTAGCGGAGCTGTCTGTTGGTGTCTGGTTGTTGGCAGTTTCATTGATGGTGGCGTTCATATCCGATTGATTTGCAGAATTGTTGGTGAAGTTGGCCAGGATTGTCATGCCGTTTTCCTGGCTGATCATAATGGCTTCCAGCGATTGAGAGCTGCATGCCAGCGCAAGAATGATTAAAGATGAAACTATCAAGTATCTCATACTTTTAGCCTCCATTAGCTTCTCTTGTCTCCAATCATTGTTTCATATTACTATACTTTTCCTTTTAGGCCAAGAGGATGATATGCTCAGAGAACTTTCTATATATCATTGGCTCTCCAAGAGATCATCGCAATGAAAATCAATGAAAAGGCTCCGGTTATTGCGTCGGGTGAGGTCGAAGTCGCTGCCGATGCTAATATCATTTGGGAGATGATGGCCACCATCGACCGCTGGCCGGAATGGAATGCAGATGTTCTGTCAGCCGCTTTGCAGGGGGAAATAGCTCCGGGATCAAAATTTATCTGGAAGGCAGGCAGACTGACCATCACCTCCACCATCTTGCAGGCAGATCGTCCCAGCATTTTGGCCTGGACCGGCAATACCATGGGAATTAAAGCCATCCACATCTGGCAACTGGTGGAAAGAGATAAAAAAACGATTGTTAGGACGGAAGAATCTTGGGAAGGACTGCTTGCCCGTCTGCTGCCCCGTCTGCTGCAAACGATGCTTAAAAGGTCGATCGATTCAGGACTGCTGTATCTAAAGGTGGAAGCGGAGCGAAGATTCTCTTTTCCAGATAGGCCTGCAAGTAATCCCTCACCTGGGTAATTTCCGGCTCCATAGAAAGGTCTGCCAGCAGCCTCTCCAGGTAGCCTTTCTCTTTCATGAGGTCAAGGGTGATGGGAAAGTTGATGTCAACGACCCAGCCCAAATAGAGCAAATGCCGGTCGCCCAGAGTCTTCATCGCAGAGATCTTCACCATCTTTCCCTGCAAAAAGTCTGAGACAACCTTTTTTGTCAGTTCCATCTCATCGGCCAGACCGAGATCGAGTGCCCGGTTAGGATGCTGGTCTCTTCTCTCGAAATGCTCAGTGATAATCCTCAGAATGTCCAGCTTGTCGGCATCCCTGATCAATTTTGAGAAAAAAGCAACCTCGGCCTTTTCCCTAACCGGTATCCGATACTTGTTGTGATGCCAGATGCTCTTTCGGATAAGATTTCTCTCTCTTTTCGGCAGGCTACAAAGAATTTCCGAGCGGTTGATGACCTTTAGGCCAAGCATTGCATGATCAAGAGTTTTGCGGTCATCGAAGGAGCCAAAGCCTTGCAGCTGCTCGAAGCGACCTACATCGTGTAAGAGAGCTATTGCCTTCGCCAGGGCCAGATCTTCTCTATTCACGCCCTGGGACAAGGCAATTATTGTGATGTTCTCGCAGACCCGATAGGTATGCTCAAGTTTGAGCCTTATGTTCGCTTCGATCTCTGCATCCTGACAATGAATTCGGCTGGTATAATCTTCAAACCATTTGCGGCAGAAGATGAGGAATTCTCTATCCATATTCAGGTTTGAGTGCGGCCATCCTTGAAAGCAAATTTCATATCCGAGCTATCCACTTGCCATGCCCCCAGACTCTCGTCCTTTATAAAGCCCATGGAAAGCCACAGCCCTCCTGGAAATATGCTCTCTCCCGAGTGCTCTTCATTGAACTGACAGAAGAGATCATAAACGGCATGCCACCCCTCAGGCCCCATGCGCGGCCTGCCCTCTAGAATGTATTCTACATCATCCCAGTTGGGAATGGCCATTCTTAAGAGAGCAATGAGCACATCGCATTCTTTTTGATTGGAGGAGAAGATGCCTCTAACCTTTTCTTCGCTTAGAATCAATTTCATTGGAAAATTGAATTAGGGATTTCAGTGATGCGCGCCGTGCGCATCCCCGTGCGCGCCGTGGGGCGCAGCATTGGATCCAGCCTTGACAGCCAGGAAATCCTTATCGATGTAAGCCTGATGTGCCAGATCAAGGCACTCCTTGCAGATATTAAACATTTCATCTTTGGGGCCGTGAATAGTAGCCAAATTGAGCTTGATAGGTACAGTCTCCTTCTCAACAAGACACAGCGCGCACTTCATTTAATTCACCTTGCCAGTGGCTCTGATTCAAACGGTTATAAGCATTTCCTTTCAAGCGTTCCTTGCCACCGACGATAGAGATCATTCTTCACTCCGAGAAGATCAAGAACCCGGCCCACCAGCACATCTACCAGATCATCCAGGCTGCTGGGCCGGGAGTAGAAGGCAGGGCATGCTGGCAGAACAACTGCCCCAGCCTCGGCAGCAGCGACCATGTTGCGCAGTTGCACCAGTCCCAGAGGGGTCTCTCTGGGAACTATTATCAGCCGCCTTTTCTCTTTGAGGCAGACGTCTGCGGCCCGGGTGATGAGGGTGTCAGAGGAGCCGCAGGCAATCGCGGAAAGCGTTCCCATGCTGCAGGGAATGACGACCATGCCGTCATAGAGATGCGAACCGCTGGCGAATGGCGCCGTGAAGTCGCGGGGCGAGTAGACATAATCGGCCAGGTCCTGTATATACTTCGGCTGATAATCGGTCTCAATTTCAATGATTCTAGTTGCCGAATCGGTTATTATCAGATGAATGATAATGCCCCTCTCCCGCAAGACCTGCAAGAGCCGAACGGCGTACGCCGCCCCCGATGCACCGCTTATTCCTACAACGATCTCCAATAAAATACCTCGTCTATTTGCATGCAATAGAGATTATTTAACTATTCCTATATTCTCTGCTCTGACCATATCCTCCAATCGTTGCCGCATTAGAAAATCCCGAAAAACATCCTCGTCAGGCCAGTCCGGCAAGAGGCTGGAAGCATAGGCCTCATCCAATCGTTGCAGCTTTTCCATGACCGCCTCTTTGCCAGGCGTGCTCAGAACCGGCGCAAAACATATTTTACCCTCCAAGAGGAGCTTTATTCCGAAATTAATGGTCCTCAGAGCCGTCCGGTAGCCTTTGCCTGCAATACCGGGCTTGTCCGCAGGCTTCTCCTCAGACTTGATCTGGCTTTCTGCCATCCCTTTTATGGAGTGAAATGTCTGCCGGCAAAGGTTAGCCCGTACCAGGGCAGATAGTTCCTCCTGGAGAATGGAAGGCTTGACGAGGAGCGGGCTTGTGACATACCAGATGGCATTGACGTTTCCCTTGATGAGCTGATTTATGAGGTGGCCGATCTCCCAGCCGAGGGTATCATAGATCTCTCCACCCCGGGCTGTTATCTGCTGGCGCACCGTTGGCATGATCTTCTCTCCTCGCAGCAGAGACCTGGTGGGAGCGATATAGATCATCACCAGATCTATATCGCTCTCGGGGCTATTCATGCCCCACATGTGTGAGCCGACACAACTGATAAACAGAGTCTTCATCCTGTTGTCGGCAATCTCCTCCAATTCATGAAGATCAATTCCTATCTGCAAATTTTTCACCCAGGTGGCTTTGCCGACATCTTTTTCCCGGTTAGCTCCAGCCTCTCCATCGTCGCCGCCACCATCATAGGCAGAGTGATGGTTGCATCTCCATAAACTGTGACGAATTTCGCGTGCTC
>JAQTYS010000015.1 GCA_028688175.1 Methanothrix sp.
CTTATGCAGATGTTCGTCTACGAGATGACACAGATGATGGTCGCTCGGGGCGGACAGCTTGTCTTCTCCTCGGTGCAGCTCACACCGGGAGTTCCCAAACTATGGCGGGATAAGCCTGCCGTCTATGCAGGAAAGGTCTGGAACGGCTCGTCGCCCGAGGCTCCGCTCAAGACCTACGGCCAGTTCGAGCGCGAGGTCCGTTTGGCCTTCAAAGCCCTCATGGAGGTCATGCTGGCCGGCGACTACTGGGGCAAGCCCTTCAACTTCCCCAAGCCCGAGATCAGCATCGAGCCGGACTTCATGAAGGAAGACGAGGCCTTCAATGCCGCTCATCCCGATCTGCCCACCTACCAGCAGCTCTACCTCTTGACCTTCAAGCTGGCTGCTGAGTACGGCACGCCATACTTCGACAACCAGCTTCCCGCTTACCGCGGTGCAGGAGAGGGGATATCATGCTACCAGTGTCTGGCAAAAGACGAGCTGGTCCCCTTTATCGGAGAGAGCGGGGAGCTGCAAATAAAGCAGATAGATGAACTATTCGAGATCGCTGCCAAGAATGGTTTTGACACGGATTTAAACGGAGTCGAGTTCGCAAAGCTAAATGCGAAGACATCCAGTATCGACTTCAATACCCATAAGGCCTCTTTCAAAGCATTCCGGGGCGTAATGCGCCAGAACTATCATGGCAAGCTATTGGAAATCACCCTGACCACAGGGAGAAGGATAAGTGTCACCCCAGATCATCCGGTCTTTGCTCTTGAAAACGGAAGCTTCGCGAAAAAACAAGCGAAGGAACTTGAGGTGGGAGATTTCTTGCCTATTCTCAAGAACGCCAATGTTAGGACTGCTTTGAAGAGCTATCTTGATGTTAACAAAACATTGACCGATGCAGGATATTCTTCTGAAATTCAGTCAAATGAGTTTGAAGTAAATATTAAGAATGCTAAAAAACGAGGTCTTCCCAAACAAATACCTATTACAGAAGAATTAATTAGATTTCTGGGCTATTACCTGGCAGAAGGTTGCAGCGATCATTGCGCAAGGAGATACTCCGTCCGTCTATCCTTTGGCAAACATGAGACGCACCTCATTGAGGACTCTCTCAGATGCATAAGGGATCTTGGTTTTGAGCCAACCATTTCTGTGGAGAAAACCGCATCCAATGTGGTCATCAACAGCAAATTGCTCTACCTGCTTGTAGATGCGCTGGGATGCGGCCATAATGCACACAATAAGTCAGTGCCGGACTTGCTATTCAACATAGAGCCGTCCCTGGTAGGACAATACATCTGCTGTGCCTTTAGAGGAGACGGAAATATCAACATCCATGTAGATGAGATAAGGGGCTACACACATAGTGCGCATAATATCAGAATGAGGCTTGTATCCAGAGATGCAGTACAGAAGCTTATCTTCCTAGCCCAGAGAATAGGCATTCAAATGAATTATATGGTTCGCGACGAGACCGTAACGCACCCACATACCGGAGGGCCCTATCAGTTCACAAGCTACACATGTTACATCACCTCCCAAGATCAGATACGAAGGTTCCAGGGAGAAACAGGTTACGGCGACTGCGCCATCTCCCAATCTGATCTGGCCGTCGGTGGAGCGTTCACACGAGTTCCAATAAAGGAATCCGGCATAGAGCACTCAAACCTCAAGTACCCTAGCCAATACCGATCAAATGGCTATAGATGCATAAACCAACAACTCATTCTTGATACCCAGGCGACTGACGCCATCCAGAAGCTGATAGAGGGAGACATCCACCCCTTGAAGATTAAGAAGATTGAAGAAGAGGATTACGATGGCTACGTCTACGACCTGGTAGACGTCTCAGAGACGCATAACTTCTGCAATGCCCTGGGAGTGGTGACAGGAAACTGTTGTGCCTACCAATTTGCTGCCACTTATGACAGCGACAACCAGTTTGAGGACAAGCTGTACTTCAAAGATGGCAAGCACTTCTCCATGGGCTCCTGGCAGGTAGTATCTCTCAACTGTCCTCGCGCTGCTTATCTGGCGAGAGGCGACGATGATCTGCTCTTTGAATACCTGCGAGAGCTGATGGACACATCGGTGGAGATCTTCAAAGTCAAGCGCGAGTGGATGAACCAGATCATCAAGAATCGCCGCATGCCCTTCGCCACCCAGCAGCCGCGCGACCCGCAGTCGGGCGAGAAAGGCTGCGTGGCCGTGGGCCTGGAAGGGCTGGTCTATACCATCGGCGTGGTGGGCGTCAACGAGATGGTGGAGTTTCATACAGGAAAGCAGATGCATGAGTCCAAGGTGGCCTGGAAGCTAGCTGTGCGGGCCATGACTGAGATGGAGATCTACGCCAAAAAACTCTCTATGCAGCACGGCATGACCATTGCCCTGGCGCGTACACCTGCGGAGACCACCGCCCAGCGTTTCGCGGTATCCGACCTCATCCACGAGGAGTATCGGGACTGTGCCGAGAAAGTCGTCAAGGGCGACCTGGCTGCCGTAAAGAAGAATGTACATAAGACGCGCGATCTGCCCGTCTATTACACCAACGGCACTCACCTGCCGCCCAGCGCCGACGTAACCATATTCGAAAGGGCAAAACTCGAACATGTCTTCTTCCCCATTGTCGATGGCGGCAACATATTCCATATCTTCATGGGTGAAGCCACCCCCGACCCCCAGGGCCTGATGGACTTTGGAATGCGCCTGGCCAGAGAAACCCAGATCGGGTACTTCACCTTCAGCAGAGATATGACTGTATGCCTGGGCTGTTCCCAGGTATCAGGCGGACTGGAAGATGAGTGCCCAAGCTGCGGATCAAGCGATGTGGATCATATCAGCCGAATTACCGGATACCTCCAGGCAGTTAGCGGATGGAACAGCGCCAAACGCCAGGAGCTGAAAGACCGAAAAAGATACAACGAACTGGCATAAGCAAACATAAGCTAACGAAAGGTATATATCAGATATACTTACAGGTGGATTTGCCCTAGTGAGGCAAAATGGAGGAGTCTATTAATGCCTGCAGTTGTTAACCGAGAAGAATGCGTAAGCTGTGGAACCTGCGTCGAGGAGTGCCCGGAAGAGGCTATCGCCTTGGACGACGAAGAAATAGCAGTCGTAAATAAAGAGAAGTGCACTGAGTGCAAGACATGCATTGAGGCTTGTCCATCCGAAGCCATCAGCATGGAATAAATCACAGCACTTAGTACATTTTTTTAGGTATTTTTTATCGACGGTTCTTTTTCGGTTATATTCTCGTAGAACTGCTCCCAGTCAAGTGTGGTAGCCACGCAGCCTGCCTTTAAGAGCTGCACTCCTCGCGCTGGTATGCCATATCGGTGGCAGAGATCAAGGCCCTCTTTTATCTCCATGTGGCATCCGACGCCGACAATGGCTCGCGGCTGATATTTCTTGATAATTCTCTTTATGAAACTTGAGCCAGGGACGATGAAGAAACGGTAACCCAGGCTTTCTGCATATTTCTTGGCCTCGCCAACACCGCATAGGCCGCAGTTCACGCACTTTATGCCCTCCGGCGTGAGCTTAGCAGGGCACTGTGTGCTGCGAACGCATTGGGGCATGAAGATGAACCGCATAGAATATGGAACCTTCAAATACTCCTTGTTGTTTATATAATTGCGAAGCCGCACACCCACATCATCTATTATGGAATCATCGGCCCGGGAAATCCAAAAGAGTGCTGTTATTACATTTTCAAGAAGAACAATACCCAAAAGCATGTACCGGGCCGCGAAGAAGTTTCCTGTCTTAAAGGAATAAAGAACAAGCATAGATACTATTATTGACATTATCAAGATCAATACGACCAAAAGTACCACGACTTCGCCTACCAGATAAAATAGCTGGTTTATATACTCAGGGAACATGACAATGGTCTTAAAAACCCTAATGCCTATAAATCTGTTACCTACAGTCAGCGACCTGCCGAGCGGCGCAAGTTTTTTATCCCACCTGGCAGTGAGCATTTACACCTTCGCCTTTATGAAATTTAATGAGGACTATTAAGATGGCTAAAATGCACAGCAGAAAAAAGGGCTCCTCCCGATCCAGACCACCTGTGGCAGCGAAAGTACCCGCATGGTCCGATGTATCCAAAGAGGAGTTAGAAAAGACAATCATGAAGCTGCATGAGAGCGGACTGGCTCCCAGCCGCATTGGCCTCACCTTGCGAGATCAATACGGAGTGCCTAGCACCAAGCTGCTTTTGGGCAAGAATATTACCAGCTTCTTAAAGGAGAACAAAGCCCTGCCTGAAATACCAGAGGACCTAACCAATCTGATGAGAAAAGCTCTTCACGTGCGCAAGCATATCAAGGCTAACAAGAAAGACACCCACAACAAGAGATCTCTGCATCTTACAGAGAACAAGGTCCGCAGATTGGTAAAATACTATCATGATTCCGGCAGATTGGCACCGGATTGGACTTACTCGCCTGAGACGGCCGAGATTCTCATCTCATGAAGCGGCTGGACAAAGCCGCGCAGGCTATTGCCAGGTCGATAATGCAATGTGACAGCATGCGTGTGATCTCGCATAACGACGCGGACGGGATCACATCCGCAGGGCTGATCTGTAGTGCTCTCCTTCGCGCAGGAATACCTTTTCAGGCCACTTTGCTCAACCGGCTGGACGAGTCAGTGCTTGCCGGGCTGGAGGGGCCAGTGGTATTTTGCGATATGGGAAGCGGCAAACCAGAGCTAATCTCCCGCATAAAAGAAGAGTGCTTTGTCCTTGACCACCATCGGCCCGTGGGCAAATTAGACTGTATGCACCTCAACCCCCATCTCTTCGGCATAGATGGGGCCTTTGAGCTGTCTGCTGCGGGCACGGTCTACTCTGTAGTGCGCCACATGGGAGAAAACGCCGATCTATCCGGCCTGGCACTGGTAGGCGCTATGGGCGACCGGCAGGGCATGATCGGCGCGAACAAAACCATTCTGGAAGAGGCCATCGCTAGCGGTGCGGTGGAGTTGAAATCCGGCCTGAAGATGTCAAGGGACGGTCCGGTGGAAGAAGTCTTCCAAAGCAGCATAGAGCCGCTCCTGGACTTCACTGGAGACGCGGAAAAAACCCGCCAATTTTTAGATGATTTGAAGATTAAGGGCAATGTAGAGAGCCTGGCCAGAGATGACCTGGCAAAATTATGCACGGCCATAACTTTAAAATTGCTTATGCAAGGAAGCTTTGCCGCAGATTCGATCATAGGAGAGGCTATCCGCCTCAAGCGCGAGTTGGTGGAAAACTCCCTGGAGATGGTTGAGCTGCTCAACGCTTGCGGCAACAGAGATGTTCCGGGATTGGGCTTGACACTGTGCCTGCGCGATCCGGGAGCACTTGAGCCGGCCAGAAGCCTGGCCCAGGAATATAGAGGCCATATCCGAAGGGAGATTGGCATGCTGCGAGAGCAAAATCAGGTGCTAAGGAACATCCGCTATCTCAAGATGGTGAATATGGAGGCAGGCGCTATTGTGTCGGGACTGGGGATCCGGTATTTATATGCTGATTTGCCGCTCGTAACCCTCAATCACAAGGATGATATGGTCAAGATATCGGCACGCGGAACTAAGCCGCTCATCTCCCGAGGCCTTGACCTATCCATTGCTCTGAGAGAAGCGGCCGGGGCCGTCGGCGGAGCGGGCGGGGGGCACACCATCGCCAGTGGCGCTTCCATCCCACCGGGCACTGAGGATCGGTTTCTGGCCGTTCTTGACGAAATTGTGGGAGAGCAACTTCATAAGGCTGCAGAAGGCGCGCCCGCAGTAGAGGTTGCGCCGTGATAAAAGCCAGTCTGACTTTTTGGGGTAAATATGCAAAGACTGTGGCGAGGGCAGTACAACCCGATAACCTGCCCAATATGAGTCTTGTGATAGATGCCGATCACTTCAGCCTGCAATTCTCCACCGAGAAGATAGGCACTCTGCTCTCCACGGTTGACGATCTACTGATGAACATTAAAATAGCGGAAGAGACACAATCCTGCACGGAGGAAAGATGAAATTCCATTTAGAGGCTAGCTTCCGGCTGAGTGCGGACGCGGATAAGGCCGAAGCGGCCATTTCGGACTTCTTTAAGAGCGCCGGGCCCATATTGCAGAAAGGCGCGCCTTTAGGTCAAGGCGCCAAGATCGTCGCGTGGAAGCTGGCCGGTAGCAAGATCGACCTGGTAATTGATAGTGACAGGTTTGTACGAGCCCATGATGCGCTGCTCAGGCTACGCAGGCCGTTGTCTGAGCTTTTGGGAAAAGAATTTCGCATCGGCGTGCGCGGCATGGATATCAGCAAATTCGAGATCGCGGTCGAGTCAGATAGGGCTATCAACCACAAGATACCCTATGTTCGAGAGATAAAATTTGAAGATGGCTGGCTGCTGCTATCTCTGGACGTGGGCCCCGAGGGAACATTGGGCCAGTCGGAGATGGAAAACCGCATACCTGATAGGATTATCAGCCTTCTGGAAGATAAAATGCAAAGCGGCTATGGAGGCAAGACCGAGCACTGGGAGCTGCTCTGGGAGAGCTCTGCCCGCCCGCCCAAGTTCACTTCCGATCCCACAGAAGAGATGCAAAAAGCCGGCTGGATCAAACATGGCTCAAGCCGCGGCCAGTGGATCTACGGGCCCGAGGCGACACACGTATTTCGCACCTTCGAGAAGATTGTGCTGGAAGAGATCATCCGGCCCCTAGGCTATCGCGAGATGATCTTTCCCAAGCTGGACACCTGGGATGTCTGGAAGAAGAGCGGCCATGCCCAGGGCGTCTACCCGGAGATCTACTTCGTCTGTCCGCCCAAGACTCGCGATCCTGCCTTCTGGGAAGAGGTCATGGACTACTACAAGGTCACCCATGAGGTGCCCCTTGAGCTGGTCAAAGAGAAGATCGACCTGCCCATAGGAGGCATGTGCTATGCCCAGTGCCCTACCTTCTGGGGATTTTTGCAGGGCATGACATTGCCGCGCGACGAGTTGCCCATCACCGTCTTCGATCGCTCCGGCACATCTCACCGCTATGAGTCCGGCGGTATCCACGGCATTGAGCGGGTGGATGAGTTTCATAGGATAGAGATCGTGTGGCTGGGCAGCAAGGACCAGGTCCTGGCAGAAGCTGAGAAGCTGAAGGCCTGCTACAAACATATCTTCGAAGATATCCTGGAGCTGCACTGGAGGACGGCCTGGGTCACACCCTGGTTCATGGCCCAGGAAGGCAAGACCGGCCTCGCCGAGATGTCCGGGGCGGGAACTGTAGACTATGAAGCAGTGCTGCCCTACAACGGCAACTGGATTGAGTTTCAAAATCTGTCTGTGAATGGCGAGAAATATCCCAAGGGCTTCACGGTGAAGTCTCAGTCCGGAGAAGCCCTCTGGTCGGGATGCAGCGGCGTGGGCCTGGAGCGCTGGGCCTCAGCATTCTTGAGTCAAAAGGGCCTGGACAGCGCCAACTGGCCGGAAGAATTCCAAAAACGCATTGGAGAGATGCCAAAAGGGATCAGGTTCCTGTGAACCTGATCTTCAAATAGCTCTTTTTTGGTTGACTACAGGCCCTCTTGGTTACTGCCGGCAACTTCATTGCCGCCGGCAAGGTAGTCATCGACGGTCTTGCGCTGCGTGGCAGGCTTTGCAGTCTTGGCAGGCTCTCCTCTGGCGTATGCGGCATCTGCCTTATCGGTATCTCCCAGCTCCGTGTAGACATCGCCTATGCTCTCCCAGGTATATGTATTTTCAGGATCCAGGTCCAATGCCTGGGCCAAGACATCCAATGCTTCATCATATTTGCCCAGACGGGTAAGAGTCCGACCTTTGCTGGTCAGTATATTCGATGAGTCCGGCTTGAGATTCAATGCCATCTCATAATATACCAGTGCCTGATAATAGAATCCAATGTTATTCATGACGTCACCCTGACCGGCCCAATCAAAGGCCGAGCTCGGGTCATCCTCGATTGCGCGCCCGAAGCAGCCAAAAGCTACATCGTTCTGGCCTGCTGTGACCAGATCGGCACAATCGGTTGCTTCACTCTCCAGAGGGAAATCCTGGGCTATGCAAATGCTCATGCAGCATAAAAAACAAAATATAAATCTGATTGAAAGAGACTTGGCCTGGCTTTTCATTCCCGTCACCTGTATACATTGCGTATTGTCTTTGATATAGAAGTGCGTTTTATGTATATCAATTCTGCCAAGCAGAGAAACAGAAGTACAGGCAACAAAAAGCGTGATCGAACGCTGCCCTGCTAAGCGCCCATCTGCCGCATGAACTCTCTTTTTACTTCGTCTTATCTTTCCCAAGGCCCTCAAGAGCCGCTTTCAGCTTCTTGTAAGTCGCAGCCAGCGCCTCAGATATCACCCTGTTGTCGGACAGCACAGGCATGAAATTGGTATCCCCATTCCAGCGGGGCACGATATGCAGATGTATGTGATCGGCAACACCTGCTCCCCCCACCAGGCCCATGTTAATTCCCAGATTAAAGCCGTCTGGGCGCATGGTCCTCTTGAGCAGATCCACGCATAGATCGGCGAGCTGCATCATCTCCTGCTGCTCCTCTGCCGCCCAGCCAGATAGGGTAGCAGTGTGCCGGTAGGGGACAACCATCATATGACCGTTGTTGTAGGGAAAAGCATTGAGGATGATGAAGTGATACTTGCCCCGGTAAAGAATATAGTTGTCTTCATCCTTATTCTCGGCGGGCTTATCGCAGAATATGCAGCCCTTCGGCTTTGCGCTTAAGATGTAATCGATTCTCCAGGGGGCCCATAAATTTTCCATGCTATTTCTCCTCAGACTTCTCCTCAGTCTGCCAGACCAGCGTTCTTCCCTGCACTTTGGGCTTTCCCTCTATAAACATCTTTATCGCTCTGGGATAGGCTTTGTACTCTGCCCTCTGAATTCTGGCCTTGAGGCTATCATGAGTATCGTTCTTTAAAACGCGAACCGGCCTCTGGTAGATGATGGGGCCGTGGTCTACGTCCTCATCCACGATGTGAACCGTCGTTCCCGTCCATCTCACTCCGTAATCCAGGGCCTGAGAGAAGGCATCCATACCCCGAAACGATGGCAGAAGAGCGGGATGGATATTCAGGATCCGGTCTTTGTAATAGCGAACGAACAGAGGAGACAAAATCCTCATGTATCCTGTAAGAACTACCAACTCTACGCCCTTTGCATCCAGCTGGGCGATGAGCAACTTATCGTACTCCTCCCGGCCAAGGCCAGCAGGATCGATAAAATGGGCGGGAACGCCATACTCCCTGGCGATCCTAAGAGCCCCTGCATCCGACTGATCGGCCAGGACTATTCCCACCCGGGCAGGCAGCCGACCGCTGCGCTCTTCCTGCAGAATGTAGCGCAGATTCTCTCCCCGCCCCGAGGATATAACGCCTACTGTGGTTGTCAAGGTGAGTATCTCACAAAATTTTTATTTTATTTGCCAATGGTGATTTCAATTGCTGAGACATTGGTCACACCCCGCTCGGTATTCAGAGCCTCCGTGGAAATGGAGATGCCCTTCACAGTGACATCCGACAGAAAGCGAGACCTTGAAACCTCTGCCACATCCACCGCCCGGGAGATCGCCTGGCCCCTGGCCATGATCCTGACATCCTTAGCGCCGTTGTTGAACTGGGTAACCACAGCCAGCACGTAGTTCATCACCGGCTTATTGCCGACGAACACGACATCATTTTCAGCCATTGGGATATCACCTTGGGATTTAAATTGAAGGTAACCAATCATTTCATACATAAAGTTGCTGATGATGGATTTGATGATGAAATTCGCAAAGCCTCCGACCCGCCTTTAGAGGTATCTGCCTCGCGCCTTGATCTCCTTGACCCTCTGCAAGACAGCATCCGCCTGAGAATAGATGCGGGCATATCCAACCACAAACGCCTCTATCAATTCTTGGGGCTGGTCGTGGGTGCTCTCCAGGGTCTGGAAGTAGACATGCACATCCACCCCCTGCGCTTCCACAGTCTTCTCGTAAAATGACAGGCCGAAGTCGATGAGGCAGATCTTGCCGCGTGTAATTATCATATTGGAGGTGGTCAGATCCCCATGAACAATCCCTCCGCGGTGCAGCTTTCCTACCGTCTCCCCCACCATCTCGGACAGCTCCGGGTTGATCACATCCTTCAGCTTCTCGCCCACCACTCTCTCCATTCTGAGATCAAAGCGAGATACATCGCAAATAATGGGCGTGAGAACCCCGTGCCTGCGGGCATCGGACATGATCCTGGCTTCCCGCAGCGTCCTCTCCTGCCGAATACGTTCATCGAGTGCCGGCTGGCGGTAACTCTTGGGTAGCCGCTCCTTCTTGACTACTCCATTCTCTAGTGTTATGACAGCTTCTGCGCCTCTGCCTATCTCCATAAATCCTCTTTTCTCTTCCAGGCGTTTACCAGCCCAATGCAACCCGTGATCATCATATCACCGCCGGGAGCTGCCGCCTTTGCGCCCTTCAGGGCACCGCTGCCAAGAAACGCCTGCCGGCGCGGGCCGGTGACCAGCGTTGTCTCTATCTCGCCGGGAACGCTATCGATATAGGTCCCGTGGCCGCCATCCTCGAAGACATCACTGCTCTTTAATGTTCCGTTGCACAGCTTTTCTGTGAACTGCCCCAACTTTTCCAGAGAAAGCTCAGAGGTGTGGTGCTCGAAGATGGCAGTGATCCGGCCCTCAGCCAGGATGGCGGCCACAGTATGACCGTTTCCGAAATTGATAATGAGCGCCGGCGACTCGTCCGGCAGATCGAGAGCCGCCCCAAATATAGCTGCCGGGCCGGTGTCCATGAGAAGCGGCTTTATTCCTGCTCCCAGCAGAGCACCCTGCACGGCCAGCATCCTGGTCATGGCCGCCGGAGGCTGCCGGTAAGCGAAAGCCTCCAGTCTCCCGCCAGAGCGGATGGCATCAGTCAGATGCTCAAAACGAACCAGACGGTTTGACCGCTCTGGAGAAAAGCCATGATCCTGTACGGCTACAGCCATATCCGCGGGCAGATCGATATCGAAGATCTGCAGGGCACGATCCAGCGCGGCAATGTCTATATCCCCTGTTTCAATGACCTGCGCCCCGATGGGTGCCTCCTCTTGAATCGTGACGCCCAAAGCCGCTACGCGCTCCAAATTATCATTAATAGTTGCCGCAGCCGAAGGCGTGGCAAAAACCTTCAGTCCCGCGGCCAGATGCCATCTCACCGCGGCAGTGGATGCTCCTCCACCCATTGTCGGACCCTGTAAGAAAACATCTCTCCCCGCAAGACGGGCCCGATTGATCCTGTTTCCCACAAGGATGGTTTGGCTGGGCAAGACCATCTTGGTCGAGCCTTCCAAGGACACTTCATCAGAGTAGAGCAGGATGTCCTGGGTGCCTGCCCCTACATCAATAGCCAAGAGCGACATAGATATTCCTTCTCGGAAGATGGTAAAAATTTTATCCTAGGCCATAAGGGAAAATAGCATGATCATAGATGTAGTGGTCGCGAGCACATCCCGCTTTCAAAAATTTGGACGGGTGAGCTCTCCAGAGGAGGCAGAGGATCTATCCGGCAAGGTGATCTTGGAGATGATCAAAGCGGCAGGACATTCTGCCCGCTACTCTCTTTTGCCGGACGGATTTGTGCTGCGTGAAGCAGTAGAGAAGAGCAATGCAGATGCGATTATTATCTGCGGCGGCACCGGGCTTACTCATCTGGACCTAACTCTGGAAGCCATTGAGCCGCTCTTCGAAAAGACTCTTCCCGGATTTGGCGAGATCTTTCGCTACAAGAGCCTGGATGAGGTAGGCCTTCGCGCCATGCTCACCAGAGCTGCGGCTGGAGTCTATCATGGAAGACCGGTCTTCTGTTTGCCTGGATCGCCGGGCGCAGCGCGCCTGGGGCTGGATCTCATACTCCAAGAAATAGATCATATTATCGGGCATATAAGAGAATAAAATGAAAAAATAATATTTATCTTATTAATTTTTATTGGGCCACAGTAGCCTTTTATATCATTAGCACTCTGATAAGGATATAGAGCTATAGGGAGACAGTTGGCCAATGGAGACAGAGATTCCAGTGCGAGATATCATGACCAGGCCAGTGATCACAGCTGATGCCGAGCTGGACATTTTAAGCGCCGCTAAGAAGATGGGCTCGGCCAACGTGGGCAGTTTGATCATAATATCCGGCGACAAGCCCACCGGTATTCTGACGGAAAGGGATCTGGTAAAGAAGGTGTTAGCCCAGGGAACAGACCCCAGAAGTTTAAAGGTGGCAGAGATCATGAGTTCTCCCGTAGTCTCCATTGAACCTGATGCCAGCCTGCGCGAAGCCGCTGCCTTGATGCTTCGCTCCGGTGTTAAGCGACTGCCAGTGATCTTCCAGGGAAAGCTCGTAGGTATAATCACAGATACGGATCTCGTATCTGGTTCCTCCCTCGGTTTGAATGAAATTTTAAGCGATCTATTGGAGATGCACAAAGAGAGCATCCATTTCGAACAGCCTCGGGGGGTGGTACGAGGCATCTGTGAGGTTTGCGGCCAGCTCTCAGATACCCTGGAGAGCGTAAATGGAGAACTGCTCTGCTGGAGCTGCAGGGACGGAAATAGGTAAGAAAGATCATTAATTATTGCTGGACAGCAGGGGAATAATAATGTTAGTAGAAGATATTTTGTCCAGAGATCCTCTATACGTAGAGGATTCAACTTTTCTGACCAAGGCACGTCAGATGATCCGAGACAACCATGTGCGCGCACTACCGGTTGTGAACAGCAAAGGAACAGTTGTCGGAATCGTAACCAACCAGGATATGCTGCGTGTGACCTCGACCAAGTCCAATGTGACTGTATCAGGTTATGTGGTGAAGGTTCCCACTGTGACAAAGCAGATGGATATCCTTGATGCCGCCCGACTCATGCTCAAAGAAAAGATACCTCTGCTCCCGGTGGTTGCATCTGAGGGTACGCCAAAGCTAGAGGGTGTTGTCAGCCTGCTCGATGTCTTCATGAATATTGATTTGCAGAGTGCGCCACAGAGGCCCGTATCAGAGATTATGACCAGGAAGGTGGTAACCACCCGCCCGGACGACCCTATAACCAAAATATGGGATCTGATGGTCGAGAAAGATTTCACAGGCCTTCCGGTGGTAAAAGACGACAAGCTCATAGGAATGATCACAAGATTCGATATGCTAAAAGGTACAGCCAGAATCGGCAAGGAGAGTGAAAGAAGACCGGCGGACTCGATGCAAATGCCTGTAGAGAAATTTATGAGTTCGCCATTGTATAGCATAAAGCCGGAAGACAGCGTCAGAACGGCCATCGAACTGATGCTCAAGCACAAAGTAGGCAGAATGTCCGTGGTGGACGGAGAAGAGCTCGTAGGAATTGTAGATAGAAGCGATTTAATCAAAAGCTACCTTGGTGAATAGAGATGAGCAAAGGGCCAACAACGGGAAAAGAAGTAACAAGGATTCCGCAAAAGAACGATCGCATGCCTGTAGCCCCTGGATCGGGTGATCGAGGACCTTTACAATTCGACTCCCGGCTCGCCAAGCGGGCGAGCGATGTAGTGGGTGTAGCCTCGCCTGATGTTGTCACCGTTCCGCCCACTACTACCATCATGAGCGCCATAAAGACAATGACCTTCTATGGCTTTTCCAGGCTTCCTATCGCTGATCCGGGCACAAAGAGGCTGATTGGCTTTGTAACCTCAGTGGATGTGGTGGACTTTCTAGGCGGAGGACTGCGGCATAATCTCTTGCGAGAGAAATATGGTGGAAACATCTTCACCGCCATAAATGCCGATATCACGGAGATCATGAGCACGCGCCTCACCTATGCCGGCGACAAAGCCTCTTTAAACGACGTCTTGAAGCTGATGTACGAGAAAAACGTAGGTGGCCTTCCTATCTGCGATGATGATATCCGCATCAAGGCTATAATTACCGAAGAGGACTTTGTTCGCTTCTGCCGGGGCCTGGAGACCGGCCTTACCGTGGAAGCCTTCATGAGTCCCCATGTGGTGACGGCTCCGGCCCAAACCACCATAGAGAAGATGACCAGGATGATTATCCAGAAGGGATTTCGTCGCATGCCGGTAGTGCAGGATGGAGTTCTCATGGGCATGGTCACAGCATCGGATATCATGAAATATCTGGGTAGCGGAGATGCTTTTGAAAAGGTGGTCACCGGAGACATCGCCGAAGTAATGGATCAGCCCATCAAGAGCCTGATCAAGAGAGGCTTGCTAGCTACGGAGATGAAAGCTGACCTGGGCCACGCGGCCAGGAAGATGATGGACAATGAGATTGGATCTCTGCCTGTTATGGACAAGGGATCATTAGTGGGCATTCTAACGGAAAGAGACTACGTGAGGGCATTAGCCGAGAACAGAGGAATTCTAGCATGATAATAAAGAAAGTCAAAGATTACATGAGTGCTCCCATTTACGTCATTGAACGAAATGAGAACATTCAAAGAGCCAGGAATCTGATGTTCAAGTACTCTATTGGCAGACTGCCTGTTATGGACGAAGGCAAGCTAGCGGGCATAGTCACCAAATATGACATCACCAACCGACTCAATCAGGCCGCTCCAGAGTGGCGCAGAAGGCCCATCGACAAAGTACCCATCCATGTGGTAATGACTGAGAAGCCGCTCACCATATTCCCTGATGCCACCATGCCCCAGGCGGCAGAGCTTCTCATGGAAAACGGTATCTCCGGCTTGCCGGTAGAACGCGATGGCGAGATTGTGGGCATGATCACATCCCGAGACGTAATTAAGTACTTCTCAGAGCAGGATCTAAAAGCGACCGTAGGAGACATGATGAGCAAGAATGTCCTTCGTGTACACCGCCACCATACCATCGGTCACGTCCTGGAAGAGATGAATGTGCAGGGCCAGAGCCGAGCCCTGGTCTACGAGGACAACACTACTCCGGTGGGCATTGTGACCCGTTCCGGTCTTACCTTTTCCGATCTAATGGGGCCCAAGGATGAGATGGAGACCAAGAACATCAAGATGACCCGGAAGGATAGTACTGCCGGCAGGAAGCAGTATCGCTACGTAAAGCAGATGCCTTTTGTGGCGGAGGACATCATGGCCTCACCCATTGTTACCATCGGATCGGATATGAAAGCCGTAGAGGCGAGCCGGACATTGGTCGAGAAGAACATTATCGGCATGCCGGTGATGGACCAAAATGAGGTGATTGGCTACTTCTCTGCTGATGAAATCATCGCAGAGGTCGGGAGGTGGAAGTAATGCAGGTAAAGGACATCATGACCGAGCCGGTTACCATCGACAAATCAGAGAGACTGGGCCATGCTCTGGACCAGATGGTGAAGAATGATCTGAGAAGGCTGCTGGTCACCAACAAAGATAAGTTGGGCGGCATAATCACTATGAGGCAGATTGCTCGCGTTCTAGGAACGAGAAAATCTCTGGGAATGCCTGCCTCCTCTCTGCATGTGGCATCTGCCACCATGGACGCCGTAATCAAGGTACTCCCTGATATGGATGTACAAAATGCCATGATCCTCTTGCAGAAGACCGGCGTTCTGGCAGTAATGGATGGCGAGAAGGTCCTGGGCTGGGTTCGACCCAGAGAAATATTAGCGGCAGTAAATGTAAGCGGCATGGCTGCCGATGCCATGCGTTACCCGCTGACCTGCAACCCCAACGACCGGCTGGTTCACGCCCGGCGTATGATGCTGGATAGGGGAGTAGGAAGGCTTCCCGTGGTTGAGGGTGGCCGACTGGTTGGTATTATCTCAGAACAGGATGTGGCTAAGTCTCTACGTGCCTTCCGGGACTTGAACGATACTGCCAGCAAGCAATACGCACGCATCTTCAACATCCTGGTATCAGATGTGATGACTCATGAAGTGAAGTACGTCTATGCCGACACGCCTCTGGAGGAGGTTAAGAAGATCATTCTCTCTGAGAACAGAGGCGGCCTGCCCGTTCTCAGTCGCAGAGAAGAGGTCGTGGGCATGATCACCAGGCGGTCCGTATTGGATTATCTGGTGAGGACCGGATGAATCTGGCAAGAGTTGCACAGAGACTGGGAATAACTGTAGATAGGCTGCAAGGCCTGCAAGAGACCATAATCAGAGAATCCGCCTGGCCAAAGCCTCGGCTGCTCCGCTTTGAAAAAGAGTCATCGGGGATCGAGGCCGGGACAACTATTTTTGAAAATGGCGAGATCGTTTTTGGCTATCCCAAGATTCGTCGCCCCCTCATGCTTGCCGCGGCAATAGAGCGACATTTTTCCGATACGCTAGCAGTAGAGGAGAAGATGAACGGCCATAACGTGCGCATCCTCTCAATAAACGGCGAGATTGTGGCTCTTACCAGAGGCGGGTTTATCTGCCCCTATTCTACGGAAGTAGCACGCCTAAAGATACCAGAGGCAGTATTCGAGAAGCATCCTCAAAGGGTTTTGTGTGCAGAGATGGTGGGCCCGGAAAATCCCTATGTAGCCAGCAACATCTATCCTACGGATGGCGTTGACTTCTATCTCTTCGATATAGCCGAAAAGAACTACAAAGGAACTTTGGGCGTTGATAGGACGCATGAGGTGGCAGAGGAGTTCGGCTTGCGCTCTGCGGCCTTCCTGGGAGAGTTTCATAAGGAGAACGCTGCCGAGAAGATCAAGGAGATTGTGATCAAGCTGGGCCGTCAGGGGCGCGAGGGAGTGGTTATGAAAGACCCGGAAAACCTTGTGCCTCCGCTAAAGTATACCAGCTCCAGGACCAATTGTAGTGACCTGGCTGTGGCCTTTCGCTACTACAATGACTATGCCCTGGACTTCTTTGTATCCCGGGCGGTGCGAGAAGGTTATCAGAGCGTGGAGTGGAAAGAGACGCAAGAAGAGAGACGGGCGAGGGCTCTGTCTTTGGGAGAGAGCATCCTCCTGCCTTTGGCTGATACCATAGAAAGGGCGCAAAATGGCGAGAATATTGTGCAGAAGGTACAGATCCGGGTGAAAAGCCTGCAGACGGCCAGAGACTTTGAGTATCACCTGCGAAGAAGCGGCATTCGCACCATCTTCGAGCCTCCCGAGCCCGAGGACGGCGGCTATTTAATCCGGATAACCAAGCTGGTCATGAGCACAAACGATAAAACCCAGGCGCTCTTGAATGGGGAAATGTGGTAGAAGGCAATAGCTTATGAGTGAAATTGCAGATATCGAGATGCAGGGCCATCTCATCGACTCGCAGATGCTGACACGCGTCCTGGACAAGATCATGGATATGGGCGGCGAGTTTGAGATCAAGAACTTTCAGATAGGCCAGAAGAAGAACGACAGCAGTTATGTGCAGATCACCGTCACCGGCGAGGATGCAGCCCACCTGGACAGAGTCCTGCTGGAGCTGCACTCCCTGGGAGCGCGCCTGGTAGAGATGGAGGATGCCAAAACCGGTGTCGCTCCCGGCGATATGGTCGTTCCCAGGGGCTTTTACTCCACCACCAATCACCCCACCTATGTGCGTTATCATGGTACCTGGGTGGAGGTGGAGCACAATCACATGGACTGCCTCATCGTGCTGCAAGACGGCCGGGCCATATGCACTCCCATCGGCCATATCAAGAAGGGCGAACGGGTGGTCATCGGCACCGGCGGTGTCAAGGTCGTGCCGCCTGAACGGCCCCGCGAGAAGACCTTCTTCGGCTTTATGTCCAATGAGGTCAGTTCAGAGCGGCCCAGCGGTGAGCTGGTGCGCCAGCTGGCCGGCGAGATAGTGCGCACCAAGAAAGCGGGCGGAAAGATTGCTGTAGTCTGCGGTCCGGCCGTGGTTCATACGGGAGCAGCACCATCGCTCGCCCGGCTCATCCGGGAGGGCTATGTGGATGTGCTCCTGGCAGGAAATGCTGTGGCTGTGCATGACATCGAGCGGCAGCTCTTCGGCACCAGTCTGGGCATGAACTGCCAGGGAAATGCCATATCCGGAGGGCATCGAAATCACCTCTACGCCATCAGCGAGATTATGGCCAGCGGCTCCATCAAGAACGCCATAGCGGAAGGCAAGCTCAAAGGGGGCATCATGTATGAGGCCACCCAAAAAGGCATCGCCTACATTCTGGCAGGCTCCATTCGCGATGATGGACCTCTGCCCGAGGTGATCACAGACACGGCCAGAGCCAAGGACGCCATGGACAAGGCTCTGCGTGGTGTGGACATGACCATAATGCTGGGCACCATGTTGCACTCCATTGCCGTAGGAAATCTGCTGCCCTCCTTCGTCAAGACCATCTGCGTGGACATCAATCCATCAACTGTGACCAAGCTCATGGACCGGGGATCAGCTCAGGCCATTGGCCTCGTAACAGATATCGGCATATTCCTGCCCCAGCTGGCCGAGGAGATCGAGAAACAGAAGAGCGGGCTGGATGAAAAGCCGTGCGAGGATCGCAAAACTTAAATTCGCATGGGTCTGTGACTTTCTGGTTTTTTGGGCCGCCGTGGCTTAGCCCGGTTAAAGCGGCTGATTCGTAATCAGCAGTCCATGGGTTCGAATCCCATCGGCGGCTTTTTTTGATTTTTCATTCAGGCTAGGTCAATAAAAATCAATCAAATATGTAGTCCTTATTTCGTCAGCTATTTAAAGGCCCCTAATTTTGTGAAAAATGAACATGCGTCATCTGAATTTCGCGTGTCCTCTTTGTGTCCTCTCGAGAAGTCCTAAACGATTCCCCGATGTTGATACCCTCGACAATGGGCAAAAAGTTTGCAACAGTTAAACCTAAATTCTATTAATAGTAATGATTTATCAATGAGGACTCGAATCATAGCTTTGATTTTTATTGCAGTACTCATCTATTTCGCCGCCGCACAGAGTGCTCCCACCTCGCCGCCACCCGAGGAAGATATTTTAGCCATCGGTGCCCTTCTGCCCCTGCACGGCGAGAACAGCAACTATGGAATATCTGCCCGGATCGCCCTGCAGATCGCAGAGGAGGATATCAACAAGCTATTCTCCGACCTTGGCAGAGCGATTCGAGTTCAGGTAGTGGCCGTCGACACACAATCAGACCCAGACATAACCCTAAAGGCTCTGCAAGAGCTGCAACACAAGGGAATTAAGATCATGATAGGACCGGAGCAGAGCCAATCTCTGGCCAGAGTACGCGAATATGCCGATCAGAACGGAGTTATCCTGATAAGCTGCGCCAGTACGGCGTCTTCCCTTGCCATTGCCAACGACACCACCTTCAGGCTCGCGCCTGATGATGCCACTCTGGCGCGATTATTGACATACCTGATGCAAAGAGACGGCATAAAAGTGCTTATTGCGCTGGCTCGAAGAGACCTGTGGGCCGATGATATGCTCAATGCCACCAAACGCGAGTTCGAGGAGAAGAAGGGAATAATGAAAGAGGCTGTCCGCTATGATCCCCAGACCATTAACTTTTCAAGCCAATTAAACCTCTTGCACAATCTAGTGGAAAATGAGACCAAAAAATCCGGTACGGATAATGTGGCGGTCTATGTTTCCGCATTCTATGAGATCGTCCCCATCCTCTCGCAAGCAACCGGCGACCCGGTGCTTGCCTCTGTCAGATGGTACGGCAACGACCTTGCCAATGCGGCAATAAGTCAGAATAAGACAGCCGCAGAATTTGCATATTCTGTGCATTTCCTCTCACCGGTAATTGGGGGAGCATGCGGACCCAAATATGAACAGATCAAGAAAGCAGTCTTCAATGAGACAGGACGCGAGGCCAGTTCCTTGGTAGCCAATGATTATGATGCGCTCTGGCTTATCGCCTATGCCTACCTATTGGCAGGCTGCGATGATGCAAGAGC